>NZ_JBICXU010000003.1:0-87233 GCF_043200435.1 Streptomyces sp. NPDC048416 | reverse complement strand
GTCGAGCAGGAGCTGTCGCAGGCCGCCCCGAGGTGCCCCGCGGGGGGGGGGGGGGGGGGGGGGGGGGGGGGGGGGGGGGGGGGGGGGGGGGGGGGGGGGGGGGGGGGGGGGGGGGGGGGGGGGGGGGGGGGGCCGCCCCCCCCCCCCCCCCCCCCCCCCCCCCCCCCCCACCCCGCGTTGGGCTAGCGCCCCCGCCTTGCGTCCTGGTGGTGCTCGTGGCGGCGTTCCTCCTCGCGCTCGGCCGTCGGCTTCTTGTCGGCAGTGCCGGGCCCGGCGGGACGAATGCGCGCGGCCTCGGCGCGGATCATGGCGTTGAGCGCCGCGAACGGGTCGATGGGCATGGCTGAACCACCTTGCTGTGTACGTGAGTTGGCTGACCGACGTGGCTCCTTCCGGAACCGTCAGCAGCGCAGCACCACACAGCGCACGCCCGTCGCAGCGGCGGGCCGGCGGCGGGCGTTGTCGTACGGGATGAAAGCCGGCGCCCCGGGCCGTGGCCCCTGTTCGGCGGCACCCACCGATGGGCGGATCTGTCGTGCGACACGGCTCGACTGCGGCGGAAGTACGGCATCGGCCGCGTCCGGTGTGGTCTCGGCGGACGGCTCGGGCGTCACCGACACCGCGACGGTGTCCCGCCCCACAGCGGCCTGGGCCGCCGGCGCCGCCCCGCACAGTGCGCCCAGCACAAGCAGCACCACGAGGGCACGGCGCAGCGCGGCGAACCAGGCGAGGGAGACGAGAGAGGCGGACGGCACGAGGACAGCACTGCCCCTTCACCGAGGTGTCGTGCGCGCGCAGTCGGCAGATCCGCCCTACCGGGTGATTTCGCCTGCCGCCCTTGACGCCTCCTTGCACCTGACACCCGTACCGCATGTCACACCCGTGCCGCACGTCACCGTCATGACCGCATCCGCCCCCGCCTCGCGGTCCGTCGCCTGGACGCACTGCGGGACGGGGGCGGCCGCACCACGCATACGCGGACGCTCGGGCGGCACGGGACGCGGTATGCCGCGGCCCGTGACCCTGGTCCGCCAGACGCGCCCTAAACCTGCGGCGGGCGGTCCTGCGGCCTGTCGGAGCCCAGCTGCTCATTGAGCTTCTGCTGGGCCGTGTCGACCTGGCCCTGGTACTTGTTCCCGGTCCTCGCGTCGAAGGCGTCGCCACCCTTCTCGACTCCCTGACGCGCGGTGTCCTCGTGACCCTTGAGCAGGCCCTTGAGCTTGTCGAGCATCGACATAACTGCCTCCTTGCGGATGCTGGCACACCCAGCATCCGCGCATTCGCCGGGGTTCGCACCCCAGGGGGCACCTCACGCCGCGTACCGAGGTCAGCGAGGTCAGCGGGGTCAGTGGTCCTTGCCGACGGCCAGCTCACGGCCCGAGACGTTCGCCACGATGCCGTCCTTCTCGACGTGCACCCCACGCAGGTGCAGGTCCTGTGCCTCCTTGGGGAGCGTGAAGGAGAAGGACAAGCGGTCGGACAGCTCCGGCGGGCGCATCTGGAGCAGTCCGGTGATCAGCGCCGGATCGATGCCCACCTTGGATAGCAGCCAGGGGTGGTCCACCACCACGTCGACGAGGTTGACGCCCATCATCTGATCCACGAACCTCGGCGTGCCCACCAGCTCGTGGAGCTTCGTCTCGCTGCGCAGCGCGGCGTCGATGTCCTTCTGTGGCACTCCGAGACGCTTCACCACGGCCGGCACGGACAGGAGCGCCTTGATGCGCGCCGTGTCCCTGCTGATGAGTTCGGCGCTCTCGCGGTGCAGCGTCAGGCCCCTGTCCCTGCCGGGTCGGTAGATGGCGATGCCCGGCATGTCGAGGCTCATGCCGTCGATGTCCGTGGACAGGCCCCGATCGCCGTCGAGCCGCAACTGGGCGTCGGCCCGTACGCGCAGTTCCTGTCCGGCGATCGTCAACTGGCCGTCCGCGCCGACGGAGTTGTCGCTGCGTCGGCTGAACTTGATCTGGGAGGCGGCGAGTTCGCGGTTCATGTCGTCGAAGGAGAGCGTGATCTCGCCGTTCAGACTGCTGATGACGGCACCGCGTATGTCGCTGGGCAGATCACCCGTCAACTCGATGTCCCGGGCGCTGGCCTGTACTTTCGCCAGCGAGATCCGGTCGGCCGGCACATGCGGCACCGTGACGTCCACGCGCTCCAGTCGCTTGTCGAGAACCTGGGTGAGGAAGGGAAAGCCGTGGATGTCCACCTGGGGGGCGGCTTCCAGGTGAAGCTCTTGCTGGAGCGCCTGCTGTGCCTTCTTCTCCGCGTACATCGCGGCGCAACGGTCCGTGAGGATCAGGAATCCCGCACACACGGCGAGGGTGGCCAGGATTTTCGCGGCGCGGGGCAGCGCGGCGAACGCGCTCCGGGGGCGTCGGCGGCCGCGCCTGGCACGACGGCCGTTCCTGGGCCGCCGGTGTTCGGGCGCGGGGGCGAAAAAGTCGTCGTCGGGGCTGAGTTCGGGCAGTCCCGGTGAGAGCGCTCTCGGCGTGTGCTCCGGCGCCCCCTGCGGTACCGCTGCCGGTATCTCCTGGGTTACGTAACCCGGTTCATGCCAGGAGCCGTCGACCGGGTCGAGCGCCGGGCCGTGCTCCGGCTCGGGCTCGTGCTCCGGCTCGGGGTCGGCCAGCGCCGCGAGTTCGTCATAGGGGTTGCGGTAGCGGGGTTGCATGCGCGTGGGGGTTCGCATCGGCTCATCCCACCACACATGATCCACTTATACGCAACCACCAACGGCGGTACGACGGTGACGCCCCGGTCCTGAACGCGCTCTCACCCGGCCTTACGGCGCGAGAGCGTGGCGAACAACACGTCCCGCACAACGACGCGTCACGCGCGACGACGGGTCACGCGGCACGACACGTCACGCGGCACGAAACCGCAGCCTCGACGACACCTCAGGCGACGGTACTGCCGTGCGCGGAGGGCATGCCGTGGATGGCGTGCCCATCCCGGGCCGGGGATTCGTCGTGGGCGGACGGCTCGTCCCGGGGCGGGGATTCGACCTGGGCCGGGGATTCGTCCTGGGCGGAGGGCTCGTCCTGGGCGGAGGGCTCGTGCTGGGCGGGGAGGCCTTCCGGAGTCGAGAACCCGTCCTGGCCCGAACCCCCGCCCTCGGCGGCGTGCTGCCTGCGGGCCGCCATCCACGCGTACACGAGGACACCGGCGAAGAGGAACAGCACGCCCTGGTAGACCGCCTCGTAGCCGGAACCGGCCACGAGCCACATGGAGAAGCCGAACGCGAGGACGGCCAGGACCGCGTCGCGGATCAGGCGGGAGCGGTGCACGCGCTCGGGCCGGCCGGAGGCGAGGAAGTAGATCTGGGCGGCGGTCGACAGGAGGTAGGGGACGGTGGCGGTGAAGGTGGTCACCAGGACCAGGATCTCGAAGACGCCCTTGGAGCCCGCGGTGTAATTGTAGACCGTGAGGAGGGAGGCGAGGACGGCGGTGACCAGGACGCCCGCTGTCGGCACGCCGCGCCTCTTGACCGCGAACACCTTCGGGAAGAGTCCGTCCTTCGCGGCGGCGTAGGGGGTCTGGGCGCTCAGCAGGGTCCAGCCGTTGAGCGCGCCGACCATCGAGACGAGTGCGGCGACCGCGACGGCGGTGCCGCCCCAGGAACCGCCGAACATGGAGTTCACGGCGTCCGTGAAGGGGGCGGTGGAGCCGACGAGCTTGTCGTGAGGGACCGTGCCGAACACGGAGAGCGTGCCCAAGAGGTAGATCACGGCGGCGCCGACCGTGCCGAAGATCGTGGCGCGTCCCACGTTGCGGCGCGGGTCGCGGACCTCGCCCGCGCTGACCGCGGCGGACTCGACGCCGAGGTAACTGAAGAGCAGGATCGCGGCAGAGGCGGATATCGCGCCGAGCCCGGACTGGTCGCCGGCCTGGAAGGGGCCGAGGTTCGCGGGGTCGAAGAAGAACAGACCGCCCACGGCGACCAGCAGCAGCGGGGCGAACTTCAGGACGGTGGCGATGAGTTGGACCGCTCCCACATACCGGGTGCCGGCGAGGTTGGCGAGCGCCGGGAGCCATTGGAGCAGCAGCGCCGCGGTGATCGTCGCCGCCTTGGAGCCGTGCACCGGTATGAGAACGTCGAGGTAGCCGACCGCGGCGACCGCGAGGGCGGCGTTGGAGACCCAGGTGGTGATCCAGTAGGACCAGGCCGCGAGGAACCCGGCGAAGTCGCCGAACGCCTCGCGGGCGTAGACGTAGGGTCCGCCGGTCTGGGGGTGCCGTTGGGCGAGCCGGCCGAAGACCAGGGCGAGGGCGACGGCGCCGGCGGTCAGGACGACGAACGCGACCAGGCTGATGGTGCCGAAGGGGGCGACGGAGGCGGGCAGCAGGAAGATTCCGCCGCCGATGATGTTGCCCATGACCAGCGCGATCGCGATCGGCAGACCGAACTGCCGGGCGTGCTTGCTCGGGGCTTCTTGCGTGGTCATGGTGGGGTGGCGCGCCTCTCGTACGGGACAAACCTGACCATGGTCGGGTACGGAGGACAGCGCACCAAATCAGTGGTTTTTGTCCTGTACGGCGCGGCCGCTAACCGGAAAAGATCCTTCCGCTCAGCCGGTCGACGGTGAATCCTCCATCGGCGCGGCGACCTCGGTCACCAGCGGAATCTGCGGTCCCTGACCTTCGCGCAGCCAGCGTCGCAGTACGTGGTGCACCTGTTCGGCGCCGACGAGCTCGGCTGCGCCCGCCGGCGGTTTGGACAGGGTGAGCGGTGAGAGCAGGAAGGGGCGGGACTGCTCGCCGCCCAGCCCGCCGTGCGAGCCGATCTGTTCCTCGAAGGCGTGGACCTGGCCGGTGGCGGGGTCGTACATCGAGTTGACCATGATGTCGGCGGTGTGCGGGAAGGTGTCGGTGCGGCGTACCGCGTCGGCCGCGCCGCGCCCGAACCCCCTCAACGGCCCTTCCTCGTCGGTCAGTTGGTCCAGCGGCACCTCGATGCCGTCCCGGCCGAGCACCACCGCTCCGTGCGCCTGGCTGCGTACGAGGAGGAAGCCGATGCCGGGGTGGGCGGCCAGGGTGGCCAGGAGGGCCGGGTGGCGGCGGTCGATGCGTTCGCGGGTCATGCGGCCTTCGACATCGGGGAACGAGATCAGGCCGAGGTTGCCGGAGGCGAGCACGACCGGGTCGGGCAGGCGCCCTGGCCGGTGTTCCTGCTCGTCCGGGGCTTCCTCGACGGGCCGGTGCAGCGCGACCCGCACCGCGTACCTGGCCTCCGCGCCGCTGCGGGTGCGGCGGGCCCGGCGCGGCACGGGCAGCCCGCAGCCGGCCCGTACGAGGTCCTTCAGGGTCAGGCCGAAAGCGCTCTCAAAGGTCTCGCCGGGGCTCTGCCCGTGGTCGGAGAGGAGCACGATCCGGTAGGCGCGCGGTGCGTATTCGGCGGCGCCGGCGATCAGCGCGAGGGAGCGGTCGAGTCGCTTGAGCACCTGCGCGGCGTCCCTGCCGTGCGGTCCGGAGTGGTGGGCCACTTCGTCGTAGGCGACGAGGTCGGCGTACACGGCGGTGCGTCCGGCGAGCATGTCGCCCATGACGGCGGCGACGACCACATCCCGTTCCACGACTGTCGCGAATGCGCGGATGAGGGGGTAGAGGCCGCCCCTGCCGATGCGTGGCGTCTGCTTGCTGAGCCTGGCCCGCGTGGACTGGGCGATCTCCCGGACTACCTCGGCGAGGAAGGAGCCCGCGGTGCGCACCGCGTTGGCGGGGTCGGAGAAGTAGGCGAAGTATCCGGCGCGAGAGCGGTTGCGGCGCCCTCTGCGGGCGGCCGCCGTGAGGACAAGGGCCACCTGGTCCGCGCCGCCGGAGAACAGGTTGCCCCGGCTGGCGCCGTCCAGGGTGAGCAGTCCGCCGTCGCCGGTGCGCTCCACGGCCCGGCGTTGCAGTTCGACGGCGGAGGCGGGCCGGTTGGAGACCATCACCTCGCCGCTCTCCTTCTCGTACCAGCGGAAGGCGGGCACGTCGAAGGTGGTGCCGTGCAGAATGCCGAGCTGGCTCGCGCCGGTCTGGCTCGACCAGTCGGTACGCCACGGGGTGAGCCGGTGCGTGTCCTTCAGCCAGGCCGCGACGGTCGGCATCAGGCCCGCGCCGACCGCGTCGCGCAGCACGCGTTCGCCGACTCCGTCGAGCTGGATGAAGACGATGCCGGGCGGTTGCGGCGGTCCGTCGTCGCGTCCCGGTCCGCGTCTGCGGCGTTGGGCGAGCCGGGACAGCCGGCGCCGGTAGGCGTCGTCGTTGCGTACGGCGAGGGCGGTGGAGGTCGCCGATGCCACCGCCGACATCACGGCGGCAACGATCACGGCGGTCTCTGGTTCGGCCGCGCCGCTGCCGGTCGGGATCAGGCGGAGCGCGATCAGGAGCAGCGAGCCGTTGAGGAAGAAGACCAGAAGGCCGAGTACCAGCGCGGGCACCAGCAGGAAGGCCCGTACGACGAGCGGCCACACCAGCGCGCTGAGCAGTCCGAACGCGGCCGCACCCCAGCCCGCGGTCAGCGCGACCCGGGTGATGCTCTCGCCGTCGTCGGAGGTGAGCTTGAAGTCGGGCAGGACGCCGGCGAGCAGCATCAGGGTGAGCGTCGAGACGACCCACACCACCATCACCCGGAGCAGGGCGCCGCCCGTCGTCCGCCATCGCCCCACGTCCGCCCGCCCTTCACCGTGCCCGTTCGTCCCCCACCCTGCCACAGGGGGTGGTCAGGGCTCGTGGGCCGTATCGCCCGGGGACGATCTGGCATCCGCGAGGCGTGACACACCCGGGGGTCCGGGGGTGCCGAGGGGGCGGGGCGTGTCCGGCGGGCTGGGGAAGCCTGGGATCGTCGCGGTTCGGAGAAACGCGTCGCGGGGCTGCGGAAGCCCGCGAGCGTCGAAGCTCGGAAAGTCGGAGAAGCGCGCGCGTCGCGGGGTGAGAGCGCTCTCAGCAACCGTCGTAGCCGGCGGTGGGCATGGAGAGGCGGCGGTGGATGTGGGCCTTGTGCGTGGCGTCGTAGGCGGGCTCGTCCAGGTCGGCCGTCTCCAGACGTACACCGCGCCGTTCGCACTCGGCGGAGAATTCCGGCACGGAGGTCAACGCCCTTGCGAGAACACGCTCGTTGGGCGCGACGAACATGTCGACGAGGCCCGCGTCGATGTCCGACCACAGGCCCCGGTGGTCCGGACGCAGACCGTAGAAGAGCAGCTGGCTCGTGACTATGTATCCCCGGCCCGCGGCCCAGCGGGCGCACATTTCGTGCTGGCTGCGGGTGTCCACGAGGAAGGGGTCGAGGTCGAGTTCCTCCAGCGGGGTCAGGCTGGCGATCGCCGCCACCCGTACGTGGTCCATGGCCGTCCCCCTGTATGAGCCGTCGGGGCGACCCTACTCCCCTTCACGGCGGCGAGGAGTAGCCGCAGGAATGGCAGATTTTCCAGCCGTCCTGGCTCACCGCCAGGACCCCTCCGCAGCGCGGACACTGCTCGGAGTGCATGGTCACGGCACCCCTCCCCTCTGGTGCCCGGATGCCTACCCCGACTGCCGTGGTTTGCGCGCGGGGAGACATAGGCTCGTCGTGAACAATCGTCCACGACCAGCGTCGAGAAGAGGAGCGGATTTCGTGCCGGTGGAGATCACTTGGTGGGGTCATGCCACCTGCACGATCGAGGATTCCGGCGTCCGGGTGCTCACCGATCCGCTGTTCGCGCGCCGTCTCGCGCATCTGCGGCGGCGCCGTGGAGCGCTCCCGACGTCGCGGGCCGCGGTGGCCGACGCCGTGCTGGTCTCGCATCTGCACGCCGACCATCTGCATGTGCCCTCCCTCGCCCGGCTCGCGCCCGGCACCCGGCTGATCGGGCCGGCCGGGGCGGTGCGTTCGGTGCCGGCGCTTGGGCGGCTCGGCCTGCGCATCACGGAGGTGCGGGCCGGGGACACGGTCGAGGTCGGGGGGCTTCGGGTACGGGCCGTGCCCGCCCGGCACGACGGGCGCAGGCTGCCGATGGGGCCACAGCGCTGTGCCGCGCTCGGCTACGTCGTGGAGGGCGCGGCCCGGACCTATTTCGCGGGGGACACCGGCCTGTTCGACGGCATGGCATCCGCCGTCGGGCCGGTGGATGTGGCGCTGCTCCCCGTCGGCGGCTGGGGGCCCCGGCTCGGCCTTGGGCATCTCGACGCGGGACGCGCGGCGCAGGCACTGGCCGAGCTGGGAGCGCTCTCAGCGGTGCCGGTGCACTACGGCACGTACTGGCCGGTCGGCATGGACAGTGTGCGGCCGCATGAGTTCCACGCGCCGGGCGAGGAGTTCGTACGGCAGGCGGCCCGAGTCGCCCCGAAGGCGGCGGTGCACCGGCTTGAGCACGGCGAGAGCGTACGTCTGGAGGCCACGCGATGATCGCCGCGCGGGTTCTCGATCTCGCTTCGACAGTGACACCGGAAACGACCCAGCAGGCCGCGGGCTACCCGACGCTGTTCGTCCTGGTGGTCCTCGGGTCACTGATCCCGGTGGTGCCGACCGGGGCACTGGTGTCGACGGCCGCGGTGGTGGCTTTTCACCAGACCGCCTGGTTCTCGCTGCTGCTGACGTTCGGGGTGGGCGCGCTCGCCGCTTTCCTCGGGGATGTCGCGCTGTACTGGCTCGGGCAGCGCGGGGTGCGCTCGAAGAACGGCTCGCGTTTGCTCGCGACGCTGCGCGACCGGGCTGCGCCGGACCACCTGGAGCAGGCCAGGCGCAAACTCGACGACCACGGTGTGGTCGTGCTCGTGCTGTCCCGCCTGGTGCCGGCCGGGCGGATTCCGGTGATGCTGGCCTGTCTGCTCGGCGAGATGCCGTTGCGGACGTTCGTACGGGGCGACATCTGGGCCTGCCTCGCCTGGGCCGGCGCGTACGGCCTGATCGGCATACTCGGCGGATCCCTCTTCGACGAGCCGTGGAAGGGCGTGGCGGTGGCCGTCGCCCTGACCCTCTTGATCAGCGGGGCACCCGCGGGGTGGCGCAGGATGCGGCGAGCTCGGGTCGCAGCCCCGCATGGCGGTGGCTGAGAGCGCTCCTGGATGCCCCGGCGGACGATCCCGGCCGATGCGCCCTGGCGCTGAGAGCGCTTTCGGCGTCCTGTCCTGGCGGGCGGTGCCGTTGGCGGGGGGTGGTGGGGTGGCTGGGTGGCTGCTGAGAGCGCTTTCGGCGTCCTGTCCTGGCTGACTGTCCCGCTGAGTGGCGCGGCGCGGCGCGGCGGGTGGCCGTGTGTCAGTGCAATTCAGCGAGTACTGAGGCGAAATGGCGCAACGCCTCGCGTACGTGCGGCAGTTGGAGAGGGTCTGCCGCCGCGAGGGAGTCCAGTCGCTGCTCCGGGGTCGAGCCGAGCAGCGGGCCGGTCGCGAGGCGGACGCGCAGGGCTCCGAGCTCGTCGCCGAAGCGGTGGCCGCCGGGGGCGGGAGCGGCGAGCCGGGTCGTCAGGTAGTCCTCAAGTTCCATGGAGTCGGTGACGCCGTGGGCGGCGAGGCGTGTACGGAACGGGCCCAGGTCAGCGTAGAGGTGCCGGCCGGCCTGTGGGGGCCGGGCCAGGGCGCCCGCGTCGAGTACGGCGTGGTGGGCGGCGGACGCGACACGGGCGTGCAGGGCCGCTGCCTGCCGGATGCGGTCGGCGACGGGTGCCGGTTCGCTCAGCGCGTAGGCGGCTGCCGCGCCGACCGGGCCCGCCAGTACGGCGCCGAGTGCGGCCAGGACGTCCAGGGTGCGGGCCCGGTGTGCGGCGTCCGCCGCGGTGGCGGGAAAGCGCGCGGCGGGGAAGCGTGCGACGGCCGCGGGCCAGCCGGGCGGGGTGAGGGCGCCGCCGAGATCGACGAGGACCGTCACGTCGTCGGGGCACATTTCGGCGGGGCTGAGCGGCACCGTCTCATGGGGCCGGTGCACGGTGTCCCGCCAGGTTTCGTCGCTGATGATGTGCAGCCCTTCGCCGACGGCCGCCTCACACGCTTCCCGTACGGTCTCGGGCGGCGCCACGGTGGCGGTCGGGTCGTCGGCGACGCAGAGCAGTAGCAGCCGGGGGTTGCCGCCCTCCGCGCGTACCCGGCGGATGGTTTCCAGCAGCGCGTAGGGGTCCGGGACGCCGCCGCATTCGGCCGGGGTCGGCACATGGTAGGCGGGCCTGCCGAGCAGCCGGGCCTGCGGTGTCCACCACGCGGGGCACGGCCGGGGCATCAGGACGTCGCCGCCGTACGCGCCGAGGAGGGCGATGAGGAGTGCCTGTGCGCCGGGGGCGGCGGCGACCCGTTCCGGTGTGGTGGGCAGGCCCCGGCGCAGCCAGTAGCCGCAGGCCGCCTCGCGCAGTCCGAGTCCGCCGCCGGGCGGCTCGGGGTCGGTGCGTCCTGCGGCGGCTTCGAGTACGGCGAGGAGTTCCGGGAGCACGGGCAGGCCGGGTACAGGAGCGGGTGGCCCGTAGCGCACCGGCCCCCGGCCTTCGGCGGCAGTACCCTGCATGCCGTTCCTTCCCGCCGTTGCCTTCTCGGCCCGTGTCCCGCGCGGACTGTCCCTCGCGGCCCGGAAGCGGACCCTGCCTCACGGCCCGTACGCAGACCCTGCCTCACAACCCTTGCGCGAGCCGTGCCCGGCGACCTTCGCGCGAGCCGCACCTCGTCACCTCTGCGCGCGCCGTGCCACGCGAGCTGTGCGTGATCCGTGCCTCTCAAGCCTTTATACGGAGGTTCGGCCCGGCGCGCCGCTTGTGCGGACACCGGGGAGGTGTAGATCCGCGAAGCCTGGTGCTCTGGGCCGCGTGCCCCGCATGGGCGGGCGGTCAGCGTCATGGGGTCGACGGCGCCACGGCGGTGAGTTCCGCTTCCAGGCCGCGGCCCTTGGTGCGTACCACCGCGTCGGCGATCTCGGCGAGTTTGCGATTGGTGCGCTGGGAGATGGTGCGCAGGATGCCGAAGGCGGTTTCCGCCTCGCAGCCGAGGACGTGCATCACGATGCCGCTGGCCTGGTCTATGACCGCGCGTGAGCGCAGCGCGGCCTCCAGCTGTTCGACTTCGGCCAGCGCCGCGCGGTAGCGGCGGTCACGGACCAGACCGGTGACGGTCTCCTTGGCGAGGATGCCGACCGGGCCGCGCGCGATGCCCTTGAGGGATCCGGGCCGGTAGCCGTAGAGGCTGACCGTGACCTCGATCCCGGACCTGCGGAAGGGGAGGGTGACGCAGGAACGTACGCCTGATGCGAGGGCCAGGGCGCGATGGCCCGGCCAGCGGTCCTCGGTCAGCAGGTCCTCGATGTCCACGGGTTCGCCCGCGTCCAGTGCGCTCGGGACGGGGCCGTCGCCGCAGGCGAGCTGGAGGGAGACGAGCGGCGCCAGGTCGGGGTGGGTGGCCGTGATGCGGCGTTCCGGTCCGCTCTCCGAGATCGTGGCGACCGCGCCGCAGCAGGCGGGCACGGAGCGCGCCGACTGTTCGGCGAGCAGGGAGAGCCGCCGGGCGGTGGTGGTCGTCTCGGGCTCCTGGTGTTCCGGCTCGGGCAGCATCGCAACAGCCTCCTCCTGTTGCGGCTTCCCGTGCCGTGGCACCCAAAACGGGAGGCCCCCCTCGGCATGTGGGTGACGGGGCTAGCTTTCTCCCATGACGCAGACGGAAGACGGCTTCGGCGAGGAACTGGCGGACTTCGTCAGACGGGTGGGCGAGCTGCGCACCGCACGCGCTCGCCCCGTCGGTGAACATTCGGTGGTCCTGGACGCGGCACTGTTCGAACTCCAGTATGTGGCCGAGTGGTTGTGGCCACGCTACGAGCAGATGGTGGCCGCGGCCGGGATCTCGTCGCCCGCGGAGCGACAGGAGCGGCAGCTGCTCAAGGCCCTGTTCCAACGGCTCCCGCTGCCGGTGGCGCTGGTCGACCGGGAGACGGTCGTGCGCAGGCTGAACTTCGCGGCGACCGGGCTCACCGGGGTCCGTGCCGGGTATGCCACCGGGCGGCCGCTGGCGGCGCTGCTTACGCCCGGGGACCGGGCGGCGTTCCGCTCGCAGGCGGCGGCGGTGGCCAGGGGCGAGGGCGACCGGGGGCTCACCGTGCGTCTCCAGCAGCGCCCCGAGGAACCGCTGCTGGCCACGCTCACGGCACTGCGCCCGGCCGACGAGCCGCAGCCCGCGGTGCTCGTGGTGTTCCAGGCGGGGAGCGCGCGAGGTTCGGCGGCGGCTCCCCCACCGCCGAGGGTTCCCGACCTCGGGGAGTCGACCCGGCAGGCCGAACTCATGGACCTGGTCGACGACATGGCGTCCACACTCCTCCAACTACCGTCCACCGAGCGGACGTTGGTGCTGGAGGAGGCGGCCCGCGTCCTGTGCGGCCGGTTCGCCGACTGGATCGTGGCCGATCTGGTCGACAGCGGGCTGCGGCGCGCGATCTGCCTGGGGCCGACCGACTCGGCCGCGTCCGCGCTGCTGCACGCGGTGGCCGACCAGGATCCGGCGAGCTGTCCGATGGTGCTTGAGGCGGCGCGGGCCGGGAACGGGGTGCTCCAGGTGCAGCCGGAGGACATCGAGGGCTTCGGGCGCGATGCATCGGGGACGCCGATGCTGGCCCGCGCCGAGGTGTCGTCCCTGATGTGCGTGCCGTTGGGGGCCCCGGGGCCGGTGACGGGGGTTCTGACCCTGTTCCGCACCGGTTCGGCGCGCCCCTTCTCGATGACGGAAGGGCGGGCCATGGATGTGATGGCCCGTCATGTCGCGCTCGCTATGCAGCGGCCTCCTGCTCCTGACGATCGCTCATATTCAGCTCCCTGCGGTCCCGTTGAGCCGGAGCAGCAGACCTGCGCGTCGGTGTCGTCCCCGCGCCCGCCCCATCCCCGCTCCGCAGCGGCCGACGACGAAGATCTACGCGCGGATCCCGCAGAGCCAGGTCCCGCGGTGCCTGATGCCGCAGGGCCTTTTCCCGAGGAGCCTGATCCCGCGGTGCCTGATCCCGGAGGGCCTTTTCCCGAGGAGCCTGATCCCGCAGGGCCTGATCCCGCAGACGGTCGCAACAACGTGTGAGCAAACGGGAGACGTGCATCTGTGAAATGCCCAGGTCCTCGGCGATCCGGCTCTGGGTCATGTCACGGAAGAACCGCATGTAGAGGATCTTGCGCTCACGTTCGGGCAGGCAGCTGAGGCCGGGCTTGACGGACTCTCGGTCCACGACGATGTCGAGCGCCGGGTCGGCGCCGCCCAGGGAGTCGCTGAGGGTGTATCCGTCTGCCCCGCCGGACAGTTCGGCGTCGAGGGAGAGCGCGCTGAAGCTGTCGATGGCCTCAAGGCCGGCCCTGACCTCGTCCTCGGTCAGGCCGGTGTGCGCGGCGAGGTCCGCCACGGTGGGTCGCTGGAAGTCGGCGGCGGCGGCGAGTTCCTGGCTCGCCACCCGCACCCGGCTCCTCAAGTCCTGTACACGGCGCGGCACATGGAGGGTCCACATGTGGTCACGGAAGTGGCGTTTGATCTCGCCGGTGATGGTGGGGACGGCGTAGCTCTCGAACGCCGCGCCGCGCGTGGGATCGTAACGGTCGACGGCCTTGACGAGGCCGAGCGCGGCGACCTGGCGCAGGTCCTCAAGGGCCTCGCCACGGTTGCGGAACCGTCCGGCCAGCCGCTCGGACATGGGCAGCCACGCGTTGACGAGGTCCTGCCGCAGGGCGTCACGTTCGGGGCCCTCGGGCAGCGCCGCGAGCCGTTCGAAGGCGGCCGCCGTCTTCGGTGCGTCATCGTGCGGGTGCCTGTGCTTCGCCATGGTGGTGGTACGCATCTGCGATCCCAGCTCCCTGAAAACGGTGCGGCGGGTGGTTGTCACCGGGGAGCCTTCGGCCGGGCAGGGGGCACGCCCGGAGCGGTATTCCGCTCCCACGGACGTGCCTCCGGTCCGAAGCACGTGCTGCGCCTGCCCCGAGCCCGCGAGAACAAACGTGCCGATGCGCCACGGCGTCGCGAGGAGGGGGGGTTTCCTGTGCTCCGTGCCCGGTACCCGGGGTGCCCGGGCTCCGTACTCGGTACCTAGTACTCGGTACTTGGTACTCGGTACCCGGGTTGCCCGTACTCCCGTGCTCAGTACCCGGGTTGCCCGTGCTCCCGTGCTCGGGGTACCCGGCCCCGTGGCGTGGGCGTCGGACAGGCAGGGCGGACCCTGGCGCGTCCAGGACCGAGGCCAGGACCGAGGCCAGGGACCGGGTCCAGGGCCGCAGCCGCAGTCGGGCCGGGGCCCGACCCGGCCCGGCCCGGCCCAGCCCAGCCCAGCCGGGGGATCAAGACAGCAAGGGGCCGCCGCCCTCAAGGGACAGCTTGCAAGGGACCTACAGGAACGGGGTGCCGAAGCCATGGCACGTTTCGTCAGGGAAGTGATGACGGTCGGCGTCACAGCCGTGCGGCCCGACGCCTCACTCGTGGAGGCGGCGCAACTGATGCGGGCCCAGGACATCGGCGATGTGCTCGTGACCAGTGCGGGGCGCGTCGTCGGGGTGCTGACCGACCGGGACATCGCGTTGCGTGCGGTCGCCGAGGGAGTGGATCCGTTGGTCGTGAGCGCCCAGGCAGTCTGCACGCGGTCGCCGGTGTGCGTGGGGCCGGACGACGAGGTGGTGACCGCCCTGTCCTTGATGCGCCGGCACGCGGTGCGGCGGCTCCCGGTGGTGGCGCGGGGACGCCCTCTCGGCATGGTGAGCCTCGGCGACCTGGCCGGCCACCAGGAGGCGGGCGCCGCGCTGGCCGACATCAGTCGCGCCGCGCCGCGCGCATGGCCGCCGGTGCCTGCGCGGTTCGAGCGACGCCCTTCGCCTCCTGGCGGGGCGGCGGATTTCTAGGCCGGGCGGCCGGCCACCCAGGCGCCCATGGGGCCTGCGCCGAGCACATCACCGTCGTGGGCCTTCGCCGCGCTGAGGACCGAGCTCAGCTGAGGGCCGAGCTCAAGCGGACAGGGCCGGGGCGCCCGCACTGGACGGCCCATCGACTGCCCGTAACGCATTGCCGTACGCACACCGTGGCCTGACAGCAAGTCAGGTAGCTGGCAGAGCCCGGCGGGCGGGAGGGCGCGAGACGGGGCCGGACGGGCGACGGCCGAGGACGGCCGCGCGGTACCGCGTCCCAGGTGGGGCCGGGTTGGGCGGAGGGGCGTCGGGTACCCGCGTGCCATGACGTACTCCACCTGGCACAAGCGACTGGGCGAGCAGGACCGGGCACTCTTCCACTTCGCCGCCACCAGACACTGGCCGGCCGCGGAGGCCGTGCTGCCACGGCTGAGCCGGGCCGCCAACCATGGTGTGCTCTGGTTCGCGGCGGCCGGCGCGATGGGCGCGACGCGCGCGCCCCGCGCCCGGCGTGCGGCTCTGCGGGGCGTCACCTCGCTCGCGCTCGCCTCGCTGACCGTCAACACCGTGGCGAAGCGCGCGGTACGCCGGGATCGTCCGCTGCTCGACGCGGTGCCGCTGGTACGGCAGTTGAAGCACCGGCCGATCACGACCTCTTTCCCTTCCGGGCATTCCGCGTCGGCCGCCGCCTTCGTGACGGGCGTCGCGCTGGAGTCGTGGGGCTGGGGGGCCGTCATGGCTCCGGTGGGTGTTTCGGTCGCGGCATCGCGCGTGTACACCGGGGTGCACTATCCGGGCGATGTGATGGTGGGCGCGGCCCTGGGGGTGGGAGCGGCTTTCGCAGTGCGTGGGCTCGTGCCGACCCCCAAGCAGCTCCCGCCCCTTACGCAGGTCCCGCCCCGCACACAGCTCCCGCCCCCCGGCGGACCGTACGCCGACGCGCCGGTCCTGCCCGAGGGCAGGGACATGGTGATCGTGGTCGACCGCGCCTCCGGCACTGCTCGCACCCGGGCCGCCCTCGTACGTGAGGCGCTGCCGCTCGCCGAGGTCGTCGAGTGCGACCCCGACGACCTGCCGTCGGCTCTCGACAAGGCGGCGCGGCGCGGTCTGGCGCTCGGGGTGTGCGGCGGCGACGACACCGTCGACCGGGCCGCGGTGGCTGCGGCCCGTGCCGGGGTGCCGCTCGCCGTGTTCCCCGGCGGGGCTCTCAACCACATCGCGCACGGCCTCGGCATCGAGGAGGTCAAGGACACGTGCCGGGCGCTGGCTTCGGGCGACGCGGTGCGGGTGGACCTCGGCCGGTTCGGGCCGGGCCCGGGCGGCGGCCTGCTGGGCGTGCGTGCGGTACGGGGCGGCCGGCTGCCGGGGCTGCGGTTGCTCGCCGCCGCCCTCGCCGGGCCACTGAACCGCACTCCCCTGCGCGCCGTACGCAGGATGAGCAGGTTGAGCCTCTCGGGCGTCTCGGAAGGTACGCCACTGGCGTGCGACGGTGAAGTGACGGACACCGCGGGCCAGTTGACGTCGGACAAGCGTCCCGAGTCGCTGACGGTCTACCGTCCCACGGTCCACCTTTGAGCCGTACGTCGGCCGTTGGCCCCGGGCCCCCGCGCTCCTCCCAGCGGCCCGGGGCCCGGGGTCCGGTGGTTCAGGGCACGGACCAGGGGCCCGAGCGGTGTTCGCTCGGGCCCCTGGATTCGGCCTGCCTTCGTCGCGCTCGGCGCGTGACCGCTCGATGCTCTAGGTGTGTTCCACCGAGCCGTCCGGCGGTCGCGTCGCCGGGACGGGTGGCGGTGCGGCTCAGGAGCCGTCCCTCGGAAGCAGCGGGCCGAGCGGGCCGAGGTCGATGTTGAGATCTTCCGGGCGCAGCCCGAACTTCGACCGCAGCTCGCTCATCCTGTCTTCCAGGAGCATGAGCGTGAGCCCGATGCGTTCCTCCTGGTCCTCGGTCAGGGCGCCGGTCTCGACGCGGCGCAGTGCCTGGCGCTCCATGAGCTGCCGCAGCAGTTCGATGACGGTCAGCACAAGGCGGGCGAGATCGCGTTCCACCGTGTCGGGGTCGAGCTCCACCCGGCGCCGCGTCGCGCTGTCCCCGCCACCGCTCGGCTCGTTCGCAGCGGCCTCGCCGCCCGCGTTGCCGGCGGCGTCCATGCTGTCCGAGCCGGCGGTGTCCGGGCCGAGAGTGTCCGGGTCGGCGGCATCCGAACCGACGGCATCGGGGCCGACGGCATCCGAACCGACGGCGCCCGGGCCGTCCGCGCCCCGTTCCGTGCGGGCGGTTCGGCCGTGCGCGGCGTCCAGGGCGTCGACGATCTCCTTGTTGATGATGTCCGAGTTGATGATGTCTGTGGTGTCCATTACGCCGACTCCTCGAAGTCTGCGAACCCCGTGCGATCCTCGAAGTCGTCGAAAGGCGAAGGGACTTCGGAGCTGACCGAGCTCACCAGTGCGTTGAGGTCGATGCGGACGAGGTCCACGTCCGCGATCCGCAATGTGAGGTCGCCGGTGATGACCACGCCGCCGGCGAGCAGCCGGTCGAGCAGGTCGACGAGGGCGACCTCACGCTGCGCGAGGGCTTCTCCGTCGTCCCTCACGACTGCTCCCCCTCGCCGTCGCCCGGGCCGCCGGCGAAGGAGTACGGCGCCCAGGGGCCCGTCAGTTCCACGCGTACGCCGTCGTCGGCGGCCGGGGTGCGTTCGCGCACCGCGGCGACGAACTTCTCACTGTGTTCGCGCGGCACCAGATAGGCGGCGTTGAGCACGTTCTCACCGGGCGCGCCGGAGAGCTGTCCGCTCTGCGGCCGGTGCAACCGGCCGTCCTCGGCGCGTTCGCACAGTTCGGCGTGCAGGGCGCGCGCGAGCGTTCCGGCCCGCTGCCAGGTGTCGTCGCGCGACTGCCGCTGGCCGAGTCGTTGCCGCAGGTATTCCCGTCCGCTGGCGGCCTTGGCCTTCAACTCGGGCTTGGGCGCTGCCGGTTGGGACTGGGCGTACACCTTGACGCCCCATTCGACGCGTCCGTCGAGGCGTTCGATGGTCGGTACGAAACGGGCGCGCCCCGAGTCGATCAGGCGCCGCACACCGCTCTCGTCGCGGCACACCGTGGCGAGCCGGAGCGGCACGGGGCAGGTGACCGAGGCGAGCGCGGCGATCACCGCCTCATGGGTGCGGGCGGTCGCTGCGAGCCAGTCCAGGTCCTCCAGGCGACCGCGGAGCGCGGCAGCGTCGAACTCGGCGGCGGGCACCCGGCTCACCGCCGCGCACAGCCCGTCGTGCTCGATCACCCGGGGCGGCTCCCCGTCGAGGCCGCGCACTCCGTCGGGGAGCACCCCGGAGAAGGGGGGCGTGACGGCGTACACGTACAGCAGTTCGTCCTCAGTCATCGGTCACCGCCCTGTGTTCCTTCGTCGTGGCCGCCTCGGCCCCGTCGGTGCGTGCTGCTTCCAGCGCGGCGAGCCGAGCCTTCAACTCCTCGTTCTCCCTTGCGAGTTCACGTCGCCGGGCACCGGTGGAGAGAGAGGGGTCGTCCTCCCACCAGTCGATGCCCATTTCCTTCGCCTTGTCGATGGAGGCGACGACGAGCCGCAGTTTGATCGTGAGGAGTTCTATGTCGAGGAGGTTGATGCGAATGTCCCCGGCTATGACGATTCCCTTGTCGAGGACGCGTTCGAGAATGTCGGCGAGGTTCGCGCCGCCGCCGTCGGACGGGTAGGCGTCGGGGAATCGTGCCGGGGTCGCCATCAGTTCCTCCCGAAATCGGATGCGGCGCGCGTGGGGTGTTCAAGCCGGTCGAGGAGTTCGTCCTCGCGGCGGTCGAACTCTGCCTCGTCGATCTCGCCCTCCATCAGTTTCTGTTCCAGCTGGGCGAGTTCACGTCGCACGGTCGCCGGGTCGTAGTACTGCCGCTCCGCCTCCGCGGCAACCTGCCCGAGCACCCAGAAGGTGCCACGGACAGGCGCCGCGGGAAGCAGCAGCAGCTCCTTCAGGAGGCCCACTGGTTCACCCCGTGAAGCTGTAGGGGGGCAGCGGGCCGTGCACCTGGACCACCAGGTGGGGCGCCTGGGCACGCAACCCGTCCACGGTCGCGATGAACTCGTCGGCGCTCTCACGCGGCACGAGGAAGGAGATGTTGGACAGCCATCCGGTGGACTGGGGCCCCGGGCACTGCTCCTCGGCGGCCTCCCGCAGGGCCTGCTCCACCAGGGCGGCGTCGGCCTTTTCGCGCTGCTGCACGGCGGCGGCGATGCGCTCGCCGAGCCGCAGCTTCTCCTCGTACGTGCCGCCGCCGGACTTCCGGTTGGCCTCGCTCAGGGCCCTCAACTCGGCGTTGTCGGCGAGTACTTGATGCAGCACGGCCTCTTCGTCATGGGTCGCCTTGACGTTGTACTCGACCTTGCCGTCGAGCGCTTCGAGGCGTTCCAGGTAGCGCTCCTCGTGCTCGGCGAGCACGGCCCGTACGGCTTCGTCGTCCGTCGAGACCCCGCCGAAGCGCATCGGCAGCACGGGGCCGCCGGCGCCCGCCTCCGCGAGGACGTTCTGGTGGGCGAGCAGGTCGCGGCGCTTGGGCTTCAGCTCCTCGGGAGCGTCGCTGACCAGTGCGACCAGCTCACCCTGCTCGACGGTGCGCACCGGGCGCGGCGGTTCGCCGATCCCGCCCATCTGCTCGGGCAGCCGTCCGTGGCTGCGGCGGGCGATGCCGTAGACGTACGTGGTCATTCCTGCTCCTCCTTACGGCGCGAGGTGGTGCGCCGGGCGCGGGGCTTGGACTCGTGCTCGCCGTCGTCGCGCGCTTCCTTGAAGGCATCGGAGATGGTCTGCGCGGCGCCCGAGAGCGCTCCCTTGGTCTTGCCGCGGGCTCCCGATTCGGTGACGTCGCCGACCAGGTCGGGAAGACCGGGGTTGCGGTGCGGACCCGCCTCCAGGTCGAGGCGGTTGCACGCCTCGGCGAAGCGGAGATAGGTGTCGACGCTGGCGACGACGACGCGTATGTCGATCTTCAGGATCTCGATGCCGACGAGGGAGACACGCACGAACGCGTCAATCACGAGTCCTCGGTCGAGCACGAGCTCCAGGACGTCATAGAGGCCACTGGTGCCGCCGCTGCCGCCTTGCTGTGCCGGGACAACCGTCATGGCGTCCGGCCCTCCTTACGTGTCGTCCGACTTTCTTCTGTCAGGTGTTGCCTGTCGCTCTGCTGTCGTTCTGCTGTCGTCCGGCCGTGCTTTTCGCGTTGTCCCTGTTGTCTGCGTTGTTCGCGTTGTTCGCGTTGTTCGCGTTTTGGGTCACGGTGCCGGCCTTTGTGTGCTGTGCGTCACGCGCCATGGGCCGTACGCCGCACGCCACATGCCGTGCGCCACGTGTCGTGCGTCGCGTGCCGGCGTGTCGGGCGGTGACCGCTGTGCGGCTTCCCGCTTCTCGCGCCGGCATGCGCTCATGTGGCGCGATCGGCCCTGCCGCGTTCGTATCTGCGCAGGCGCTGGTAGCCGGTGAGTTCGCCGTGCGAGTCGAGTTCCACCTCGTACGAGGCGAGGAGGCTCATCGTGTCCGGAACCCGGGAGAGTTCCAGGACCTCGATCTTCAGCGACCAGCCGTCGTCCGTGCGCTCGAAGGACGAGACGGACTCGGCGGCCATGCCGATGAGCTCGGACAGCTGGGCGCGGGCGCCCCGCAGAACTTCCACCGCACTCGGGAGGCCGTCGTCCTCACGGGATTTCGGGGCGGACTTCGCCGCCGTTCTGGAGGATGTCTTCTGTGGGTTCTCGGATGTGTCAGCCATGTCACCTCGCGTTCTAGGTCTTTCGGGTAGCCGCGACGGGCCAGCTCAAACCCCCTGCGGGCGGTTCCGGCCCGACTGTTTCGTCGCGGCGCTTGCGTCATGGGCTAGCGGGTCGTGTCGTGGGGCGCGCCCAGCGGGCCGCGCGGGGGCTCGGGAACACCCGGCGGGACGCCCGGCGGGACGTTGGGCGGGACGACCGGGGCGCCGGGCGGCACTCCCGGCTCCAGCGGCGCGGCCATCCGTTCGGGAGGCGCGCTCCGGCTGCTGCGGGCACTCCTGCTCAGCAGTGCGGCGGCGCCGAGCAGCAGTACGGCGACGATCAGCGCGGCCGCCCAGTAGGGCAGCGCCAGGGCGAGTACCAGGAGCAGGAACGCGGTCAGCGCGGCGCCTCCGTAGAGCCCGGCCGCGCCGGCCCCCGCGTACATGCGGGCGGCGTGGCGCTGCTTCCTCGTCTGTTCGCGCAGCTCGTCCCTGATGGCGTCCCGGACGACCTGGGAAAGCTGCTCCGGCAGGTTCGGCAGGTTCGTTTCCATGGCTCGCCGAGTACCCGGCGGGCCCGACGGTAGTCCCGTGGGGACCGCCGCCGGATGCCCTTTCGGAGCAGAGGCGATCGTCCACATCGCAAGACACGTATCTCAGGATCTGATCCCGTCTCTTAAAGTGGGGTCATCATCAGGGCAGTTCACCGAAAGGGAGTCCGCTCATGTCGAAGGAGACGTCGCGGCCGACGCCGGGCGAGAGCGCGGTCTACACCCACGGCCATCACGAGTCCGTACTGCGTTCGCACACCTGGCGCACGGCCGCCAACTCGGCCGCGTACCTCATCGGTGAGCTGAAGCCGCACATGCAGGTCCTGGACATCGGTTGTGGTCCCGGCACCATCTCCGCCGACCTGGCGGCGTTGGTCCCGCAGGGGCACGTGACGGCGGTCGACCATACGCCGGGCATCGTCGTGCGGGCCCGCGCGCACGCGGCCGAACGCGGCCTGGAGAACATGTCGTTCGCGGTCGCCGACGTCCACGCGCTGGACTTCCCCGACGACACGTTCTGCGTCGTCCACGCCCACCAGGTGCTGCAACACGTCGGCGACCCGGTGCGGGCGCTGCGCGAGATGCGCCGGGTCACCAAGCCCGGCGGGATCATCGCGGTGCGCGACAGCGACTACGGCGCCTTCGCCTGGTACCCCGAGGCGCCCGCCCTGGACGGCTGGCTGGACCTGTACCACCGCGTCGCGCGCGCCAACGGGGGCGAGCCGGACGCGGGCCGGCGCCTCAAGTCGTGGGCGCTGGCCGCCGGTTGTACGGACATCACGGCCTCCGCCGGCACATGGTGCTTCTCCACCGAAGAGGAGCGGGCCTGGTGGAGCGGCCTGTGGGCGGACCGTACGGTGGCCTCCTCGTACGCGGATCTGGCGGTCGAGGGCGGCCATGCCACACGGGGGGAACTGACGGAGATCGCCGAGGCCTGGCGGGCCTGGGGCGTCCAGGACGACGCCTGGTTCCTGGTGCCGCACGGCGAACTCCTGTGCCGCGTCTGAGTCTTTTGTGAGTCGCCTGTGAGTCGTTTGTGAGTCGCGTGTGTCGGGTGTGAGTCGCGTGTGTCGGGTGTGAGTCGCGTGTGTCGGGTGTGAGTCGCGTGTGTCGGGCCTGTCGGGTGACCGGGGCGGGGCGGGCCCGCGGATCGCCTGTCGCGGGCGATCTCTCCCAACTAGGCTTTGCCTCATGGAGATTCTGGGGACCACGCTGCGCATCTGCGTCGACGACCTGGAGAGCGCGATCGTCTTCTACGAGCGCGTCACCGGCGGTCGGGCGCTCCGCTTCGACCGTGGCGGCGTGTCCGTCGCCGCGGTCGGGGCCTTCCTGCTGATGAGTGGGCCGAAGGCGGAGCTCGAAGTGCTGCGCAAGGTGGCCGCGACGGTTGCCGTCGTCGACGTCGACGAGGCGCACGCCACACTGACCGGGGCGGGCGCCCACATCATCGCCGGCCCGGTCGCGACCCCGGTGGGCCGCAATCTGATCGCCCTGCACCCCGACGGTTCGGTCTTCGAGTACGTCGACCGCAAGTCGGCAAGCTGACCGTCGGGGCGGGGCTCAGCCCACCGCGTCGCGGGTGACCTCGGCGGCGACGGTCGCCCGGCGGGCCTGTCCTGGCCGGCCCGCCCGGTCAGCCCGGCCGAACGCCGCCGACGCCGTGGGCGCCGACGGAGGTCGGCGGCCGGGGTCAGTCCTCGGGGCGCATCCGGTACTGGTAGCGGTCCGGGAGCGGGTCGTCGGTGAGGCGGGACCACACCTCGTTCAGGGTCTCGGCGCCCTCGCGCAGGTCGGCGACCTCGAAGCCCGCTTCGAAGAGGGCACGGGCCGCGGCCGGTTCGCCCTCCGCGAGGAGGAGTTGGGCCTCGACGAGGCGGAACCGCCCGCGCTCGCGCACGGCGGGGCGCAGCCGGTCCCAGATGGAGCGGGCGTCGGCGGGGCGGTCCGCCGCGAGCAGTGCCTCCATCGCCTCGCGGCCGAGCGCGGCGTCGGCCGCCGTCCACGGCTCACCCTCCCTGCGCTCCTGGCAGAAGTCGTCGTAGGCGTCGGCGTAGCGGTCGGCGGCGCGGCTCGGGTGTCCGGACAGCTGGTCGGCGACGGCGAGGCAGCGCAGCAGGGGCCATCGGGAGGGGGCGAGCGGCAGGCCGCGCTCCCAGCTGCGCACGGCCTGAGCCCGGTCGCCGGCGTGCCACTGGGCGATACCGAGGTGGTATTCGGTGAGCGGGTCGGCGGGTGCCGTCTCCAGCATGTCGCGCCAGTGCGGTGCGACGAGCGTGGGGCCGGGCGGGGCCACCTTGCGCGGCTCGGGGAACACGCCGGTGTGCAGCAACTCAAGCCAAGGCTGCTGTTCTTGAGTGAGCGTCAGGTCGGGGAACGGGGTGCCGGGCAGTTTCACCCCCGTACGCAGCACTTCGAGGGCGCCCCAGCCCGAGCCGGTGGCCAGGCGATCGCCTGGTTCGGCGTCGGCGAACGGGCGCCAGGCAACGTACGCCTCCTCCACCGTGGCGCGGGGCAGGGCCCGCTCCAGGCTTTCCTCGGTCTCGGCGCGGGCGGCCGCCCAGTCGGCGCCGTGCACGCGCGCCCCGTCGGCGGCCAGCGGCCCGTACGCCTCAAGCCAGGCGAATTCGGCGCCCGCGTCGAGAGGCACGTGCTCCAGCTGGGTGCGGGCCAGGCCGGCCTGGATCTCGGCGTACCCGACGGTGCCGGGCTCGCTCAGCCACTCCTGCCAGCGGCGCCCGCCCGGCCCCGAGCCCCACAGGAACAGCTTGCGGCCGCGCAGAGTGTCCGTGGAGGTCTGGACGAGGCCGTGGCCGCCGTCGTCGAGCGAGGCGATCCAGCGGCGGGCGCCGTCGGGGACCTCGTAGAAGTAGTCGGCCGGGTATGCGCTGCGCAGCGGGTACGTGCGGTCCGCGCCGTCCCGGACAGGGACCGGCACCCGGCGCAGGGTGCGTTCGTACCCGAAGTGCCAGGCCTCGTCGGCGGGGGCCAGCACGCGCGTGTGCTCGCCCTCCTCGACGGCGATGTTGGACCACCAGTAGACGGGAGCGGTCCGCTCGTGCGGGTTGCGGATGCGGACGCCCACGTACAGGAAGTCCGAGTCGTCGGGGAGCCAGAGGTCGACCTGGAAGGGGAGGTCGCGCAGCCGCTCCCACTCCCACAGGCGGACCATCCGCCCGCCGTCCGGCGCCGGGACGAGGGCCGCGTGGACGGGGGCGCAGGACAGCGTGGTGTGGCCGGTGGCACCGATGTTCCACTCGATGCCGCCGGAGAACCAGGCGCCGTTGAGCGCGAAGTCCGCGGGCTGGAACACCGGGTTGGTGTAGAGCAGTTCGCGGCCGGTGGGCTTGTGGAACAGCGAGTGCACGCGGCCACCGAGGCCGGGCAGCACGGTGGCGCGCAGCCGGTCGTTCTCGATCACGATCGTGTCCAGCTCGATCATGGACCGCTGTCGACCGTAGCCGTCGAGGACCCGCACCGGCAGCAGGGTCTCCAGCGGCTCATATCCGATCTGGCGGGCCATGTCGCGTGGGAGCCCTTCGCGGACCCGCTCGTCGAGTTGGTGCAGTTCGTCGCGCGGGCACAGCGCGGGCAGCGGGTTCGCCTCGCCCAACGGGGCGCCGGGCAGGGTCAGTACGGCACGTCGCACGGTCGTGGCCAAGGCAACCTCACTCCCTCGTACGGGGCTTCGGCGGCTCTTTCGGCCGACCCCCCGATGACCATGGAACACCGCGCCACTGACAACGGCCAGGGGCACCCCGGGTCAGGATTGCGCAAAGGCGGTCGGAGCGGGGGGCGGACCGAGGGCGCGGGGGGGGGAGGACGGGGAGCGGGGGAAGGGGGGCGGAGGAAGGGGGGCGGAGGAAGGGGGGCGGAGGAAGGGGAGCGGGGATGTGCGGCCGGCTCGCCGCAGCGAGGTGGCGAAGGGAGGTGCGGCCGGCTCGCCCGCAGCCGTCGGCGGCGGAATCTCGATCGACACATTCCGCTCCATGGGCGACGATCTACCCGCAAGCGGCAGGCGGTACGGAAGGACAGCGGAACATGAGCGAGCAGCACACCTACCGGGTCATCGTGCGCGGAGTGTGGGACGGCCTGAGCGAGGACTCGCGGGCGCGGCTGCTCGCCGAGGTCGACGACCACGGGCTGACCGCGATGACGTTCTCCCAGGAGGGCTCGCTCGCGTACGACCGCACCCTGAAGCATTTCTCGTGGCGCTTCACCGTGGTCTCCGACGCCGCCGACGGCGACGAGATGGCCGCCGCGATCGCCGAGGACCGGGCCGAGTCCGCGCTCACGGCGCTCGGCCACGGGTTCCGCGATCTGCGCTCGACGGTGACCGACCTCGACACCATGAAGATCAACTACAAGGGCGGACGCCGCTGAGGCCTTCCGGCCGCCCGGCCAGGAGCCAGAACGCGGTTGCCAAGTACCTGGCGCCAGCAGTTCACGTGCACACGACACGAGCCTAGGACGCGGATCTCCTGTCCCGTTTCCGGTCCGGTTTCCTGTCCGGTTTCCCGTCCGGCAGCGGCGCCGCGCCCCGCTCCGTCATCTCCTTCGTGATCGCCCAGCGCTCGTGGTCGCGCCACGCGCCGTCGATGAGGAGGAAGTCCGGCGAGTACCCCTCCAGGCGGAAGCCCGCGCGGCGGACCAGGTTGATGGAGCCCTCGTTGCGGGGCTGGATGTTCGCTTCGAGGCGGTGCAGGCCGAGCCGGGTGAAGGCGTGGCGCACGACCAGGGCCAGGCCCTCGCTCATCAGGCCGCGGCCGACGGCAGGGGCGAACGCGCCGTAGCCGAGCGTTCCGCTCAGGAAGGCGCCTTCCACCACGTTGTTGATGTTGATGAACCCGGCGATGCGGCCGTCGGTCAGTTCGCACACCAGGAAGCCGTGCCGGGCCGGGTCGCCGAGGAGGCGGTCGACGTACGTTGCGTACGCGCCGGCATCGGTCGGCGGGAAGAGCCAGGGGGCGTGCAGAGGCCGGCTCGCCGCGGCGAGCGCGGTGAACTCCTCGGCGTCCTGGCGGGTGAAATGCCTGATGCCCACGCGGGGGCCCTCGGAGAGAAAGCCGGTCCTGGTTCGCATCGGATCAGGCTACTGATCACCGCTCGCGCGCCGCTGGCCCTACGGGCAGTACAGGCACTCAGGCGCTACAGGCACTACAGCCACGCTATTGAGCACTGCTCAGGCTCGGGCTCGCATGGCACATCGCTGATCACTGCCTCGCGCCCCATTGCGCCGCATCCCGGCGAACCACGCCCCCCTGCGCCACGCCCCACTGCCAACCACACCTCGCCCCACCGCACCGCGCCCCACCGCACCGCGCCCCACCGCACCGCGCCCTACCGCACCGCGTCCTGCGCGGAGCCGCCGGTCGGGCAGTCCTCGGTCTTCTGCACCACGCCCACCCGTACGCGGGTGTAGGAAGCGAGCAACGCGCCCGCCGCCGGAGTCTGTTCGCACACCTTCCAGTTGAAAGGCCACAGCACGCTGCGGTGTTCGCCGCCGATGTCCTCGACGTCGAATCGCACCCCCGCGCCGAGCTTGTCGTAGACCTGGAGGAGCCCCTTGCCCACGAACGCCGGCATGTGCCGGGGTGGCGCGGCCTCCTCGGCCCGTGCGGTGCCCGTCGATGCCACGCCCGCCAGGGCCACGAGCGTCGTCACGGCAGCCGCGGCCCGTGCCCGCGCGCCCCTCACCTGCCCCGCCTCTTCAGGAAGTAGCCGCAGCACAGACCCACCACGAACACGGCGAGCAGCGCGAGGTAGAGGGGCATGGAGACTTCGGGGACCAGCAGCCGGATCGTGACGTGGCGGGTGTTCTCGAAGATGAAGACGAGCGCGAGGATCCCGAGGACCAGGACCGCGATCCTGCCCGGTGTGACGGCACCGCCCGTCCGTCTGCGCGTCCCGCTCGTCTCGCCCGTGGGGCTCATGACCTGGCCCTTCCGCTCGTGATGGCGCAGCATTCCTGCGCTCAGCGTGACGGATGGGCCACTACGGAGAGCGGTGGAGCGGGCCGTACGGGTGAGGAGACAGGCGCGGGGCCCTCCTTGTCAGACAAGTAGCGGCGGGGCATGCTGGCCTTCCGGTACGGCGAGGGGCGGGTTCATGGCAGGGAACGGACAGCGGCGCAGGCCGGTCGTCGCGCTGTACGAGCGCATCGCGGACGCGGTCCACGACGGCACCTATCCCCCGGGCTCGACACTGCCGTCGGAGCCGAAGCTCGCGGGCGAGCTCGGCGTGAGCCGGCCGGCGCTGCGCGAGGCCCTGCTCCTGCTCCAGGAGGACGGCCTGCTCTCGGTGCGGCGCGGCGTGGGCCGCACCGTCAACGACAGCCCGCCGCGGCGGGGCTTCGAGCAGCTGCGGGCGCTGGAGGACCTGCTCGGCCCCGTACGGGTGCGGGCGTTGCTGCGCAGCCGTGAGGAGCCCACCGACTTCACCACCCAGCATCTGCTCGCGCCCGCCGGGTCCGAGCTGCGGTTCTGGGAGTCCGTGCTGGTGGGGGCGGATCTCGCGGTCGCCCTCAGTCATGAGTGGGCGGCGCCCGACGACGTACTCGCGCGGCTGCATCCCGCGTTCGGCGAGGCGCTCTCGGGCGAGCCCGCGGTCTCGATGCTCGCGGTGCTCACGGAGTGCTCGCGCGCGGTGGCGCTCACGGCGGTGAGCCAGGTGAGCGCGACGCTGCTCGGGCGGCGCAGGGGTGAGCAGCTGGGCCGGCCCGCGGACACCCCGGCGGTGCTGGTCACCCAGGTCGTCCGGGTGGAGGGCACCCCGGTCCTGGCCGCCAAGCACATGCTGCCCACGGGTGCTCCCGCGCTCGCGGTCCTTCAGTCCCCTTAGGTCCTTCAGCCCCCCTGCATCCTCCACCCCCCTAGGACGGGACCCCGGCCCAAGGGGGCCGCGGGCAGTCCCCCTGGGCCGCGGGCAGTCCCCCCTGGGGCGGGGCTCCCAGGACTCGGGACCGGGCCCGGGGCGGCACGCTGTACACTCCCGCCTCATGCACTTGTCTGACAACCTCGCCGCCGCCACGCCCCTCGTCCCGGCCGAGTGGATCCGCCGCGCCCCCAAGGCCGTCCTGCACGACCACCTCGACGGCGGCCTGCGGCCGGCCACCATCGTGGAGCTGGCCCGCGCCTGCGGCTACACCGCGCTGCCCACGGAGGACCCGGCCGAGCTCGCGCTCTGGTTCCGTGACGCCGCGGACTCCGGCTCCCTGGAGCGCTACCTGGAGACCTTCGCCCACACCTGCGCGGTGATGCAGACCCGCGAGGCGCTGCACCGTATCGCGGCCGAGTGCGCCGAGGACCTGGCGGCCGACGGGGTCGTCTACGCGGAGGTGCGCTACGCCCCCGAGCAGCACCTGGAGGGCGGCCTGAGCCTTGACGAGGTCGTGGACGCCGTCAACGAGGGGCTGCGTGAGGGCGAGCGCCGCACCGGGGGCCGGATCACGGTGCGCGCGCTGCTCACGGGCATGCGGCACACCCGGCGCTCCCTGGAGATAGCCGAGCTCACCGTCGCCCACCGCGACCGCGGGGTGGCGGGCTTCGACATCGCGGGCGGCGAGATCGGCAACCCGCCGGCCGAGCACCTGCCGGCCTTCCAGCACCTGAAGCGGGCCAACTGCCACATCACCATCCACGCCGGTGAGGCCGTGGGTGCCGAGTCGGTGCACGAGGCGGTCCAGGTGTGCGGCGCCGAGCGCATCGGCCACGGCGTGCGGATCACCGACGACATCGCCGCGGACGGCACGCTCGGCCACCTCGCGGCCTACGTCCGGGACAACAGGATCGCCCTTGAGGTCTGTCCGACGTCCAACCTCCAGACGGGCGCGGCTCTTTCGTACGAGAAGCACCCGATCGACGAGCTGCGCAGGCTCGGCTTCACGGTGACCCTCAACACCGACAACCGTCTGGTGTCCGGCACCACCATGAGCGAGGAGTTCCAGCACATGGTGGACGCCTTCGGCTACGGCCCGGACGTTTTCGAGGAGTTCACCGTCGCCGCGGTCGAGGCCGCGTTCCTGCCGCTGCCGCAGCGCCGTCGCCTCATCGAGGAGATCGTGCGTCCCGGCTACGCGGCGATCAGTTCAACCGGCCGCTGACAACGGGCAGTTGGAGCGTCCCCGTGTCACCGGGGGCGCTCGTGACGGTCGCCGGTTTGATGCCCTTGTTGCCCAGGTAGGCATCATCGCTCGCGGCGATCGCGAACTCGATGTGGTGCCCGGCCTCGTAGCGGTGCGCGATGCCGGGCAGCGTGACGGTGAACGCCTTGGTGACGTCGGGCACCCGTACCGGGGCGACCAGGCGCCGCACCAGCGTCTTGGTGCCGTCGGGCGCCACGTCGTACAGCTTGGCGAACAGGACCAGCTTGTCGGCGGCGTCCTTGGAGTTCTGCGTCTTCCTGGCCGCGGGCGACGAGACCTTGAGTGTGGCCTTCGCCGAGCCGACGACGTCGACGGGCGCCTTCAGGGCGGCCGTGTCCCAGCCGAGGTAGGTGCCGGGCGTGTCGTACGGCGCGGGGTCGGGCAGGCCGATCATGCCGGCCAGTGAGCTCTCCGAATGGCTCGTCGGTACAAGGGAGTTGGTGTACGTTCGGCTGCCGCGCGCCACCTTCGCGCGGGTGTCGACGAGCTTGCCGTCGCCCGACAGGTACACCTTCTGGGAGAGCGGCGGGACCTTGGCCGCCTCGCCGTAGCCGCTCTGCCAGTCGCGGTAGTACGCGAAGGCGGGCCCGGTGTCGGTGTGCTGCTGCTTGCGCAGGTAGCGGTCGAACCACGACAGGATGCGCTGCCCGGTGTAGCTGCTCTCCAAGTTCCCCTTGGTCAGGTCGAGTTCGCCGGGCGCCTGGCCGCCGCTGTGGCCCCAGGACTGCCAGATCATCTTGGTGGTGGTGCCGTTGTCCTTCAGCGCGTTGTACGTCGCCGTCGCCTCGTTGAGGTTGAACAGGCTGTCGGTCTGGCCCTGGATGAGCAGGGTGGGGGCCTCGACCCGGTCGAGGTAGGTGACCGGGGAGACGCTGCGGGCGTAGCGCAGCATCGCGGCGGTGGGTGCGGCGGGGTAGCTGCCCGAGTTGAGCAGGCCGATGGTCGTGCAGGCGTCGGGGGCGAAGTGCACACAGCCGAGCGTGCCCCAGTGGGAGGGATCGAGGTTGGGCGGGGTGATGGGTTTGCTCTCGCCGATGAGGTAGAAGCCGTTGGTCCACTGCCACTTGAAGGCGCCGGGCACCGTGCGGTCCGCCACGTTGTTCGGGTCGAGCGCGTAGGACAGGTCGTTCCAGGTGATCATCGGGACGAGGGCGTCGACGCGGTGGTCGACGGCGGCCGTGGCCATTTGGACGGCGCCGCCGTAGGAGCCGCCGATCATGCCGACGCGGGGGTCGCCCGGACGGTCCTTGGTGACGAAGTCGACGCGTGTGCCGTCGTCGGCGGCGCGGGTCCCGGCCAGGAAGTCGATGAGCCGCGAGGCGGCGTGGCCGTCGATGCCGGGGGCGTCCAGGGAGATGAGACAGCCCGACGTGCCGAAGCCGAGCCCCGAGTAGGCGAGGGTGACATAGCCGCGGGTGGCGAACGCCTTGGCGGTGCCCGCGGTGCTGCCGTCCGCCTTGTTGCCGCCGAAGCCGTTGGTGGTGAGCACGGCGGGCGCGGGGTGTTTCTTGTCGACGCCCGCCGGGCGGTAGAGGTCGGCGTCGATCGTGCAGGTGCTGCCACCGGCCCGGACGGTGAACTTCAGTGCGGTGACGGTGACTTGGCTCTGCGCGGGGCTCTGCGCGGCGGCCGGCGCCGTCGACAGCAGGGGAAGGGCGAGCGCCGCGCCGAGCGCGGTCGCCAGGGGCTTGCGGATTCTGGGCACGGTACGGCGGCGGGTCACGGTGTCCTCCACGGCAAGCGGGCCTACCGATCGGTAGGCCCGGGCGCCCTCATGCTGTGTCAGGGGAAACTTCGGCGTCAACGCCTACGACACAAGCGGTTGGCGCTGTTGCGGCGTGCGGGGGTTTTCGGCCGGTGACCGGCGGGACCGGCACGCGCTCCTGGGAGTGTCTGCCAGGTGGCGTCGTCCGCCGCCGGCCGGGCGGGTCGGCGAGGACACCACCCGGGGCCGTCATGCGTGGCCGGCCGGTCAGGCCAGGGCGGGCAACTCCAGGGTGAGGGTGCCTTGTTCGGCGTCCAGGAGCGCGGGCACCCCGAGGGGCATGGTCAGGGCGTTGTCGCAGTGACCGAAGCCGAGGTTTTCGACGACGGGCACACCGAGCGGACTCAGGCGTTCGTGCAGGACCGGCCGCACCCTCTCGGCGTAGGGCCCGCAGTCCTTCCAGGAGCCGAGGGCGATGCCCGTGACGCCTTCGAACCTGCCCGCGCGCAGGAGTTGGGTCAGGGCGCGGTCCAGGCGGTAGTCCTCCGCCGACATCTTCCAGGAGGAGCAGGCCACCGGCGGCGGACGGTCTGGCGTGCGGGGTGGCGAGCTCCGCGGCGAGCAGGGACAGGCATCCGCCGGCAGTGACGCCACGTGCCCGGCCGGGCACCAGGGGGCGGGCGCCGGGCAGGCCGAGGGTCATCGCGGCCTCGGGCTCGAACAGGGTGGTGCGCAGGGACTCCTGGGTGGTCGCGTTGTCGATGAAGGCGACGGTGGACGCCATCGGGCCGTGCAGGGTGGCGAGGCCGAGCCGCACGGCGAACGCCTCGTGCAGGGCCGTCACGTCGCTGTAGCCGATCAGCACCTTGGGCCCGGCGGCCCGCAGTGCGTTCCAGTCGAGGAGGTCGACCATGCGCTGGGCCCCGTACCCGCCGCGGCCGCACATCACCGCGTCGACCGTGGGGTCGCACCACGCTTCCTGGAAGTCGCGGGCCCGCTTCTCGTCCTCGCCCGCCAGGTATCTGAACTGCGGGTGCCGTTCGGTCACTTGGGGGGTGGTGACGGGGGCGAGGCCCCAGCCGCGCAGGACGTCGAGCCCCGCCCGCAGGCGTTCCTCGACGACGGGCCCGCTGGGGGCGACCACGGCGATCCTGGCGCCGGGGCGCAGCCGGGGCGGGCGGGTGAGTGCGGCCATGCTCACTTGGCGAGCTCCAGGAGGGGAATGTCGTCACGGTCGATCGCGAACACCTGGGCGTACAGGGAGAGTTCGGCTTCCAGTGCGCGGATCACGGTGTCGGCGCGGCGGAAGCCGTGGCCCTCGCCCTCGAAGGTGAGGTAGGCGTGCGGGATGCCGCGTCCGGCCATCTTCTCCAGGAACTGCTCGCACTGCACGGGTGGGCAGATCGCGTCGTCCAGGCCCTGGAGCAGCAGGAAGGGCGCGGTGACGCGGTCCGCGTGCCGGCCGGGCGAGCGGTCGTGGTAGCGGCCGGGCACGTCGGCGTGGGGGCCGATCAGGCTCTCCAGGTACTGGGATTCGAAGTCGTGGGTGACGCCGAGCCAGCTCGTGAGGTCGAGTACGGGATAGCTGATGGTGCCGCAGGCGTACACGTCGGTGGTGGCGAGCGAGGCGGCCGTGGTCCAGCCGCCGGCGCTGCCGCCGCGGATCGCGAGGCGGCGGGGGTCGGCGGTGCCCTCGTCGGCCAGGGCGCGGGCGACGGCGGCGCAGTCCTCGACGTCGACGACGCCCCACTGTCCGCGCAGCCGGTTGCGGTAGGCGCGGCCGTAGCCCGTGGAGCCGCCGTAGTCGACCTTGACGACGCCGATGCCGCGCGAGGTGAAGTAGGCGGCCTCCATATCGAGCGCGAGGGACACGTTGCTGGTGGGGCCGCCGTGTGCCCAGATCACGAAGGGCGCCCGTTCGCCGGCCGGTGCGGTCCTCACGGGGCTGTGCGGCAGGTGGACGTGGGCGTGGATGTCGCGGCCGTCGGGCCCGGTGAAGGTGCGGATCATCGGCTCGGGGTAGTACGCGGGGTCCACGGTGTCCCGGTGGCCGCGGTCGATCGCGCGGGCCCGGCCGGTGGCGGTGTCCAGTTCGACGAGTTCGGCGCCGGTGCGGGGGCTCGCGGCCACGCCGACGACGCGGCTGCCGTGGGCGGCGAGCGTCGAGCTCCACGCGGTCCAGGGTCCCGCCGCGTCGACGAGGTCGCCGCTTCGTGGATCGAGTATGCCGAGCGTGGTGGCGCCCTTGCCGTGCACGACGGCGATCAGGCCGCTGTCCAGTGGCTGGAACCAGCGCCGCCCGATCTGCCAGAGCGGGCCCGCGAACTCCTCCTCGCGGGGGCAGAGCGCCGTCGTGGTCCCTTCGGCGGTGTCACCGCGGTACAGGTTCCACCAGCCGCTGCGGTCGGAGGTGAACAGGAGTTGCCCGTCGGGGGCCCAGTCGGCCTGGGCGATGGACTCCTCGGGCCCTCCGGCGAAGGTCCGGGCCGCGCGCAGCGCGCCGTCCTCGCCGACGTCGGCGAGGATCAGCTCGGTGCCGTCCCACGGCATCCGCGGGTGGTCCCAGGCGATCCAGGCGGCAAGGCGGCCGTCGGGCGAGAGCCGTGGCCCGGTGATGAAACGGTGCCGCCCGTCACTCAACTCCCGTACCAGTCCCCGGCCTTCGGCGGCGGATCCGTCCAGGGGCACGGCCGCGACGACGCGGCGTACGTCGGTGGGGGCCTCGCCGGTGTACTCCTCAAGGACGCACCACACTTCGCCGCGCTCCAGATCGATACGGAGGTCGGCCCAGCGCAGCCCTGCCCCGAGCGTGGACACGGGTGTGAGGGGGCGGGGCTCCGCGACGGTGTCCGGCTCGTAGGCGTAGAGCCGCTGGTCGGGGAAGTGCACGAAGACGACGAGGGGTCCGTCGTCCGGCCGGGCGGCGCCGTCCCAGGGGGTGCCGCCGTACTCCATGATCCGGCTGCGCACGTTCCACGGCTCGGGCAGCACCGCCCGCGCCTGCCCGTCGGGGCGGCGGCGCATCAGCACGCTCCTGCCGCCCTCGGCGGGGCGCGACTGCGTCCACCACAGCTCGTCCCCGACCATGGTGAGGTGGTCGGCGTTCCCTTCGTGGGCGGCCGCGCGGGCCGCGTCGATCGGTGACGGCCAGCTTCCGTAGGCCCCGGTGGGCACCATCGTCGCAACTCTCCCTATGCGGACCGCAGATAGTGGTCGAGGACGCGGACGCCGAAGTGCAGGGCGTCCACGGGCACGCGTTCGTCGACGCCGTGGAACAGCGCCTGGTAGTCGAGGCCGGGCGGCATCCGAAGCGGCGCGAAGCCGTAGCCGGTGATGCCGAGGCGCGCGAACTGCTTGGCGTCGGTGCCGCCCGACATGCAGTACGGCACGACGTGGCCCTCCGGCGCGAACCGTTCGAGGGCGGCCTTCAGTTTGCGGTAGGTCGGCGAGTCCACGGGGGCCTGAAGTGCGACACCCGCGTGGTAGTGGTCCCAGTCGACGTCGGGTCCTGTCAACTCGTCCATGGTGGCGCGGAATTCGGCCTCGGCGCCGGGAACGGTGCGCCCGTCGACGTACGCGGTCGCGCGCCCCGGAATGACGTTGACCTTGTAACCGGCGTCCAGCATCGTCGGGTTGGCGCTGTTGCGGATGACCGGCGCGACCAGGGCGGCGGCGGGGCCGAGTTTGCCCAGGAGTTCGTCGGCGTCGAAGTCCTCGGCGTCCGGGTCGGCTTCGATGCCGTGCAGCGCGGCGAGTGCGACGAGGCTCGCGCGGACCGTCGGCGTGATCCTCACCGGCCACTCGTACGCGCTGATGCGGGTGACCGCCGCGGCGAGGCGGCTGACCGCGTTGGCGTGGTTCACCTTGGAGCCGTGGCCCGCGCGTCCCTGCGCGGTGAGCCGCAGCCAGTCCGTGCCGCGTTCGCCCGCGCCGACCGGGTAGATCTCCATGCCATCGCCGGCGTGGAAGGTGACGGCGCCCGACTCGCCGATGCCCTCGGTGCAGCCCTCGAACAGTTCGGGATGCTGGTCGGCGAGGAAGGCCGCGCCGTCGATGGCGCTGTCCTCCTCGTCGGCGGTGAACGCGAGCACGATGTCCCGTCGTGGGCGCACCCCGTGCCGCGCCCAGGCCCGTACGACCGCGAGGACCATGGCGTCCATGTTCTTCATGTCGACCGCGCCGCGGCCCCAGACCACGCCGTCGCGGACCTCCCCCGAAAAGGGGTGCACGCTCCAGTCGGCGGGCTCGGCGGGCACCACGTCGAGGTGGCCGTGCACGAGGAGGGCGTCGGCCGACGGGTCGCTGCCCTCGATCCGGGCCACCACGTTGGTACGCCCCTCGGTGCGTTCCAGCAGGCGGGGCTCAAGGCCCGCCGCCGCCAGCCGTTCGGCCACGTACTCGGCCGCCGGGCGTTCTCGGCAGTCGCCGCCGCCCCGGTTGCTGGTGTCGATCCGGATGAGCCCGGAGGTGAAGGCCACCACCTCGTCGAGCGCCACCTGATCGGCCGTCTCCACCTCAGCCTCAGCCATACTGCTCCTCCACCGCGGACGAGACGATCGTGGTGACCGCCTTGAAGGTGCGGATTCCCTCATACATCGTCAAACTGGTGTAGGAAACGCGCCGTTCACCCGTACGCGCCACTCCCGGCACCACGGTGGCCGCGTCGGCCAGGTGCTCGGCGTCGAACTCGATCGCCACGGTGAACGGTCCGCCGTCCACGGGCGTGGTTCTGCGGGCGAGCTCCGTGGCTTCCTTCGCCGCGGCCCTGATGTCGCCGGCGGTGCGGGCCGGGGTGCGGCACACCGCCGCGTACCGCGAGACATGGTCCTTGACGGCGACCTTGCGGGCAGCGGGCGCATAGCCCTCGGCGTCGGCGCAGGTGAGGTCGTCGCCGGTCACCAGGACCACGGGCACCCCGTACTCGGCGACGACATGGGCGTTGAGCAGCCCCTCGCTGGCGCGGACGCCGTTCAGCCACACTCCGGTGATGGAGTTGGCGAGGTAGGTGTGGGCGAGCACGCCCCGCGCACCGGCCCCGGTGTGGTAGCCCACGAAGGCGATGCCGTCGACGTCGCCGTGCTGGATCCCCTCCACCATGGACAGCGACTTGTGCTTGCCGGTGAGCATCTGAGCCCGCTCGTCGAGCCGCTCCAGGAGCAGGTTGCGCATGGACCAGTGCGCCTCGTTGATCAGCACGTCGTCCGCGCCGCCGTCGAAGAATCCGAGCACGGCCGCGTTCACGTCGGAGGTGAACATCGCCCGGCAGCGCTCCCACTGGGGCGTGCCCGGCAGCACATCGGCCGGCCAGGTGACTCCGGTGGCGCCTTCCATGTCGGCGCTGATGAGGATCTTCATGCCGCCCCACGGTACCTGCCACGCCCATACCGGGCCAGGGGCCGCACCGTCGCCAGTGGTCTACACCTGTGGGGGTGCGCATCGGCGCGGGGCCGGGTGCCGGGGCCGGGCCTCGGCGTGCGGTGCCGATTCGCCCTTCGCGCTGTTCAACCGCCTTGTCGGCGAACGGAGTCGGCGGGTTTCCGTGCGGCCGAAGCCCGGGGGGCGGGCCGTGGATACTGACGGTATGCGTATTGATTTCGACCCCGCCGTCATGTCCTCCGCGGAGTTCTACCGGCTGCTCACGGCGACCGTGGTGCCGCGTCCCATCGCGTGGGTGTCCACGGTGGCGGCGGACGGCACCCCCAATCTCGCACCGCACTCCTTCTTCACGATTTCCTCCGTCGCGCCGCCCGTCGTCCAGTTCACCTCGGTGGGGCGCAAGGACTCGCTGCGCAATGTCGAGGCGACCGGCCAGTTCGTGGTCAGTCTGGCTCCGGAGCCCTTGATGAGTCAGGTCAACGTCACGGCGACCGCCTTCCCGCCCGGCGTCAGCGAGTTCGAGCAGGCGGGCCTCGGCACCGAGCCCAGCCTGCGGGTGAAGCCGCCGAGGGTCGCCGAGTCCCCGGTCGCCCTGGAGTGCGAGCTGCACAGCACGCTCGGCATCGGCAATTCGACGGTCGTGTTCGGCCGGGTGGTGCACGCGGTGATCTCGGACGAGGTGATGGTCGACGGCCACCCGGAGATCGGCCGCCTGGCGCCGCTCGCGCGGCTCGGCCGGGACGAATGGGGCACTGTCGGCGCCGTGCGCAAGCTCAGCCGGGTCCCGTACGCGCGGGACGAGGCGGACGGCGCCTGAGAAAAGCCGGTCCCGCCCCGCGGACGCGTACAGCCGGCGTCTGGACGGCGGGGCGGCCGGCGGGACGCCGGGAGGAGCGCTTGCGCCGGTTGCCGTGGCGCCGCGGCCGAGGGGGGCGATGCGGCCGATGCGGCCGGGCCGATGCGGCGGGCCGTTGCGGCCGGGCCAGGTAGACGCACCGGACGAGCCGCCTTGGCGGTCGCCCGCCCATCAGCCGCGTCGACGACCCTGCGGATCAGTACCTCTGGCGCCCGGCGGCGGACACCGTGTGCAACTGGTCGAGGCGCCGCTCCACGGCCTCCAGCGCACCGTTCTGGCGCCCCGGCACCTGCTGGCGCAGGGCGATCAGGACGGGCGCGAGCGATCGGGCCCGATCGTGGTCGGAAAGCTGCTCCCACTGGTGGTGCGCGCGGTCGACGGCCGCCTGGACGTCGGCGTCGTCCGTGGCCTGCCGTCGGGCCAGCCGGGCCTGGGCGCAGGCCATCCACAGTTCACAGGAGCGTGCCGGATCCCGCGCGAGCCGGGCGAGGTCGGCGCGGACCTCCAGCCAGTGCAGTGCCTGCGACGACGCCGGGCCGTGGGAGCGCAGTGCCTCGCTCTCCCACACCGCCGCCATCGAGGCCGCCTCCCCATGGCGCCCGGCGCGGGCGGCGGCCAGGATCGCCGGATGCGGATCGGCCGCCCCGGGCGGGGCGGGCGGAACGGACGGCCGGGCGGGCGGCACGGGACGGGTCCGCGTCTCCCCGCCGGTGGCGGCAGACGCGGACAGCGGGGCGGCGTCGGCGGGCCTCTGCGCCGCGCCGGTGGGCGAGGCGTCCGGGGACAGGCGCAGCGCATCGAGAGGTCCGGTGCGGTCCGCCGCGTAGGCGTGCAGCTCGGCGAGGGAGGGCCGGGCACCGCCGCGCCACACCTCCGCGTACGCCTTCAGATAGTCGGGCGAGGCGATGGTGCGACGAGACGCGGGCGGGGTGACCCGGCCGTACAGCCGGACACCGTCGCCGAGGGACAGGCCCTCCTGTCGCAGCCGCTCCCAGGCGGCCGCGTCGGCCACCAGATCGACGATCACCGTGGTCGTGCCGGGCCGGCGCGCCTGCAACGCCTGGGCCGGCCAGCTCAGGGGCAGGCCCGTGTAGCGGACGCTCGCCTGAGTGGTGCGGGCGAGCGCGAGATGCACCTGGTGCTGTCGGGCATCGACGTGCAGCTGACCCGCCAGATACACGGTCAGCGGCCCGGGCACGGCAGCCACGGCGCGGATCCTGGTCAGCACGGTCTGCGGATCGACCGGATCGGCGAGCTCCACGACGCTGGCCGCGTCCGTACCGGTCAGCACACCCGGGGGCACCGCGGCCAGTCCCGGCAGCACCGACGCCGCGTCGATGAGACGCCCCTTGTTGGCCGGGGCGGCCGCCAGCAGCAGCGCCGTACCCGGTTCTTGCCCCTTGATCAGCACACGAGCACCGTATCCGGTCCGCCCGGCCCGTTGTCCCGCGCTCGGCCCAACTCCCGGGCGGGGAACGGCAAACCAGAGATAGGGGCGGTAATCGGGAAAACCCGCTCGGTCGGGACAATCCGATGCGGTGCGACCAGTCGGCAAAACGCCTCACCGCACCCGCGGCGGCCGGATCGACGCAACGCTTCCCGCGCCCACGACCGGCCGGCCCGGGGCGAACCCCCGCCGGCGCGCCGGAGGCCTGGCGGGCGGGACACGGCGCAGCTCATCGCGCGGGCAGCCCATGTCTGATCCCGGAGCCGGGGTCGGTTCGCGTGGCCCGGGCCGGGCGGTGGAGCGATGCTGAGAACGTGATGACCGTGCTGCTTGTAGCCACCGACGAGGAAGCCGCCGTGCTGCGCGAGCACATTCACCGCAACCCGCACTTCCGCGTCATCGCGCACACCCCCAGCCCCCGGCTCGCTCTGGCGCAGGCCCATGTCCTGCTGCCCGACGTCACCGTCCTCGACCCGAGCATGAACGGCGACAGCGACCCGGCCGCCCTGTTCACGGGCCTGCGTGCGCTGGCTCCGCCCAGCGCCGTCGTCCTGCGTACGACCCCCGCCGCGGGCGCGTTCCCCGAGCTGCGCGGCGTCCTTGAGGAGGGCGCCGTCCACACCGCCGCGCGGGACGACCACGAAGCGCTCATGCAGGCGCTGCTCACCATCGGGCGGCGCCGGGAGAGCTGCGACCCCGACCACTGAGCCGGGCGGCCGCGCGGCCCGGCCGCCGGGATCGCGTCGTACGGGTCCGGCATGCGCGGACGAGCCCCGCGCGGGACAATGGTGGGGTCTGTGTGCCGGTGTGCCGGAATGCCGGGGAATGAGGTTTTCGTGACGCCGTCGCCGAGAAGTGCCGACATCACCGCGGAGCCGCCCGCCGCGGGTGGGCGGAGCACGTGCGTCGTCGGGGCGCCGTGCTGGGTGAGCCTGATGGCCCGGGATCTGGATGCCGCGCTGGGTTTCTATGGTGCGGTGCTGGGGTGGACGTTCCGGTCGGGGGCGTTGGGTGAGGAGTTCCGGATCGCGTTGGCGGGCGGGGTGCCGGTGGCCGGGATCGGTGCGCTGGCTCCGGCGTTGCAGGTGGCGGTGGCGTGGACGCCGTATTTCGCGGTGGAGGACGCGGATGTCACCGCGAGCCGTATCCGGGAGCGGGGCGGCACGGTGGCGGTGGGTCCTGTCGCGCTGCACACCGGGCGCGGGGCGCTGGCGGCGGACCGCGACGGTGCGGTGTTCGGCCTGTGGCAGGGCCCGCTGGTCGCGCAGTGGGAGACGTGGCGCGACACCGCGCCGGCCTGGACGCGGCTGCACACCCGGGACGCGTTCGACGCGGCGATCTTCTACGGCGAGGTCCTGGACTGGGCGTGCGAGCGGCCGGGGTGCTGCGATGTGCGCTACGAACACGACGAGGTGGTGCTGCGCCACGGCGGGCATCCGGTGGCCCGGCTGACGTCGGGGGCCATCGAGGCCGCGCCCGATCCGAGTCTGCGTCCGCACTGGCACACCCACTTCACCGTCGAGGATCCCGGCGCCCACGCCGGGCTCGCCCGCGAGCACGGCGCGACCGTCCTGGCCGAAGGCACCTCGCCCACCGGTCCCTGGGTCCGCCTCAGCGACCCCGACGGAGCCACCTTCACCCTCAGCACCCCCGGCTAGGCAGTGCGCGAAGGGCCCGCTCGTCCCGGCCGACAGGGCTCAGGGTGCCTTCGCCGCCGGGCCCGCCGCACGCCCCGCCACCGCCACCATCCAAGGCCTCAGGGCGTCTTCGCCGCCGGGCCCGCCGCACGCCCCGCCACCATCCAACGGGACGGCAGCTCGATGCGCCGGCCGTCGGGGGTGTACTCCGTGGTGAGGAGCGGGAGTTCACCCTCGGCGAGCACCGAGAGACCCGCCGTCGCGAGCAGTTCCCCAAGGACACGGTCGGAGACTTCCGCGGGCGCTATGCCATGGGCGAAGACCGGCCGGAGTTTGGGCGGTGGGCCCGCCGGGCTCTGGGCGAGGCCCATCAGGACCGGTTTCGCGCCCTCGGCGAGCTCCACCACGAAGGCCCGGCCCGTGTCGCCGAGCAGCGTCGCGATGGCGTCCGCCACGGGCTGGCGGTCGGCCGGATCACACTGGTGCAGCACTCCCCGTACGTACACATTGGCGTCGCCGAGGCGATCGCGCAGGGCGTGCACCGCCTCGCTGTCGGCGGCGTCCAACTGCTCGAACTCCGCTTCGCACGCCGGGTCCTGGCTGCGGGCGCGCTCGACGGCGGCGAGTGAGAGGTCGACGCCGGTCACGTTCGCGTAGCGGCCCGCGAGGTAGCGGGTCTGGGTGCCGTTGCCGCAGCCGAGGTCCACCATGGCCAGCTCGGGGTGGTCGATGCGGGCGGCGAAGTGGGCCAGGTGACGGGCGGCCGTGAGGGCGGGTTCCGCGTCCCAGAAGACCGTGCCCTGCTCGTTCGGCGCCTCGCGCCAGAACCCCTCCCAGGCGTCCTTGTACCTACTCGTCACGCTCATGACCGACTCCCCAGGCAGCATGCACAGTGTCAAGATCGGTCTACCGTGCGGGGCGCGCGCCGGGCAAGCGTCCGGCGCACACCTTCACCTGCCGTTCGAGCAGGGCGAGTTGGGACGGCCCGCAAGATCCTCGTCAGCCGGTGGGGCGGGAGGTGGGCGGGAGCGACACGTCGAACCAGACGGTCTTGCCGTTGCCGGTGCGGCTCGTGCCCCACTCCCGGGCGAGCGCGCTGACCACCCGCAGGCCCCGGCCCGCCTCGTCGTCGGGGCCCGTGCCGAGCAGGGACGGCAGGGTGTGGTCGTCGTCGACCACCTCGCACAGCAGCGCCTCCGTCCGCACCAGACGCAGCTCGACCTGACGGCCGTGGGCATGCCGGATGCCGTTGGTGACGACCTCGCTGACCAGCAGTTCGACGGTTTCGGTGACGTCCGAAAGGCCCCACAGGGCCATCTGTTCGCGGACGAGCCGGCGGGCCCGGTACACCTCCTTCGGGTCGACGGCCAGCCGCCACTCGGCGACGTCCTGGCGGGCGATGCCGTTGAGCCGTGCCATCAGCAGCGCGACGTCGTCCTTGCGCCCGCCGCGGGTGTTGAGGGAGCGGATGATGGTGTCGCAGGCATCGTCCATCGAGGCCGCGGGGTGGGCCGCCGACTCGCAGAGCGTGGCGAGCCCCACCCCTATGTCCTCGCCGCGCACTTCGACGAGCCCGTCGGTGCACATGACGAGACGGTCGCCGGGCTCGACCCGGATGCGGGCCGTCTCGAAGGGCACTCCGCCGACCCCGATCGGGGCGCCCGTGGGCAGTTCGAGGAGTTCGCTGCGGCCGTCGGCGGATCGTACGATCACCGGTGGGACGTGGCCCGCGTTGGCCATCAGGAGCTCGCCCCTGAGAGGGTCGTAGACCGCGTACAGACAGGTGGCGAGGTAGTGCTCGCCCAGGCGCTGCGCCAAGTCGTCCAGGTTGCGCAGGAGTTGGTCGGGCGGCAGGTCGAGAGCGGCCATGGTCTGCACGGCGGTACGCAACTGGCCCATCATGGCCGCGGAGTTGAGGCCGTGGCCCATGACGTCGCCGACGACGAGCGCGGTGCGCGAGCCCGGCAGCTTGATCGAGTCGAACCAGTCACCGCCGACGCGGCCGAGCAGGGTGCCGGGCAGATAGCGGGTGGCGGTGTCGCAGCCCGCCATGCGCGGGGTGACCTGCGGCAGCATCGAGTCCTGAAGGGTCTCGGCGACGCTCTCCTGGTAGGTGTACATGCGGGCGTTGTCGAGGACGAGCCCGGCGCGGGCGGCGAGTTCGGCGCCGGTGACGCGGTCCATGTCATTGAACTCGGCCCGTTCGGCGTGCCGCAGCAGGATCATGAAGCCGAGCACCACGTTGCGCGCCTTGAGCGGGACCACCAGCATGGAGCGTCCGTTGATGAGCGGCCGGATGTCGCGTTTTTCGAACTGCGAGGCGATGGCGGTGCCCATCTGCTCGCTGATCCGGGGCACCAGGACCGGCTCTCCGGACGTCATGCACTGGAAGAACGGGGTGTGCGCGGGGAACGGCATCGACTCGCCGACCGGCACCACGTCGTCCCAGCGGCCCGGCTCGTCGACGTGTTCGAGGGCGACCCGGTGCCACAGGGTGCGTGCGTCGGGCGGCCCGTCGGGGAAGCCCTCGCCGGCGATGACCTGCTCGCGCAGGTAGGTGCCGGCGACATCGGTGAAGCGCGGGACGACGGCGGCGCTGACTTCCTGGATGGTGCGGGACAGGTCGAGCGAGGAGCCGATGCGGCCGCTGACCTCGTTGAGGAATTCCAGCCGCTCGCGCACCGCGGCGTATTCGAGGTCCGCGGCGAATTCCGGCGAGCGGGGCTGGGCCCACGACACGGGCTCCATGGGGTGGCGGCGCCGCGCGGGCCGGTGTTCGGCGCGCCGGGGCACGCCCCAGTCGGGGGTGACGGGCACCCGGTCGTGCTGGCTGAACTCCAGGACGGGGTAGCCGAGTTCGAGGACCTGGGCCACGATGCGGGAGCTCTCGCCGACGCTCATGCTGGGCAGGATCTCGGGCAGCCGCCTGGCCAGTTCGTCGGCGCCGGGGAAGTCGGTGTGCAGGGCGAAGCCGGGCGCTATGCGCTCGACCGGGCCGGCCCCGTCGTCGGCCTCCTGGTGCAGCTGGGCCGCGTCGGCCGCCAGCACGAGCAGCCGCTCGGGGCCGGGGCCCACCAGGGGGTAGGCCCACCACAGGACGTCGGTGCGCTCCCGGCCGGGCTCGCGCAGCGTCGCCCGGCCGGTGCTGGGGTAGGCGGTGCGGCGCATCAGCGGGCCGTCGAGGCCGGGGCCGAACTCGTCGAAGACGTCATAGCCGTCGTCGTCGTAGCTCTGTTCCAGCGCCCCGGAGACCGGGAGCAGATCGGCGGCGGGCCTGCCGACCGCGTCCTCCTTGCCGGGGCCGAACAGCCTGCGTGCACCGGAGGACCAGTGCGACACCAGGCCCTCGCCGTCCACGACGATCACGGCGAGCGGGATCCGGCCGGCCACGGCGGACTGCTGTGCCGGCTGCGTCGGCGTACCACGGTCCATGGGTGGGAGGCTCCTTCCCCGCCGCGGCGAACGGCGGCTTTACCACCACCGTACGGCCATCGGCACACCGCGCGGGAGGCAAATCCACAATAGGCGTACGCCCGCGCGCACATGCCGGGCGCATTGACCAAAGGTCAGTCCTCGTGGCCGAGTTGGAGGTCGCGCTCGGTCCGTCCGCCGCCCGCGACCTGCAGGACCGTGGCCACCGGTGGATAGCCGGCCGCGATCACCGTGTACTCGCCGGAGGACAGGTCGACGAACCTGAAGGTGCCGTCGGGGCCGGTGGTGAGGGTGTCCACGACGTTGCCCGCGGCGTCCAGGAGGGTGACCCGGGCGTCCTGCACGGGACGTCCGCCGCCCGCGCGGACCGTGCCGCGCAGAACCGCGCCGCCCGCCAGCTCGATGTCCTGGCGGGTCTCCCGGGAGGACTGCACGCTCACCGGCACGGCGGCCGGGCGGAAGGCGGGTGCACTGGCGGCCAGGGTGTACTCCCCCGCGACCAACTCGCCGATGACATAGCCCCCTTCGCGCCCGCTGCGGGTGCTGGCCACGACCTCGCCGCGGACATCGGTGAGGGTGACGGCCGCGTCCCGTACGGGGCTGCCGTCGGCGGTGACGACGGTCCCGGCGAGCCGGCCTGCCCCGCCGAGGACCACGTCGAGGTCGACGGCACGTTCCCCGACCGTGACGGCGACGGCCTGCGGCTGGTGGCCGCCGGCCGCGGCGATCAGGACGTAGGAACCGGCGCCGGGCACACTCAGCGCGTACCGCCCGTCGGCGCCGCTCGCGCCGCGCCCGACCTGTTGGCCGCGTACGTCGACGAGGGTGAGGGCGGCGCGCGGCACGGTGGTGCCGTCGTGGTGCTGGACGGTGCCGCAGACCGGGACGCCGCTGACACAGCCGGAGCTCGGAGCGGTGCGGGCGTGGGGCAGGGGCGCGGTGTCGGCGGTGGTGGCCGAAGGGACCGTCTCGGCGGTGGGGGCGTTGTGGGACACCAGCGGTTTCTCCTTGAGGAAGAAGGCGAGGACGAAGCCGAGCACGAGCACCGGCACGAGGTAGAGGAAGATCCGCGGCATGGCGTCCGCGTACGCCCGGATGTAGCCGTCGCGCAGCGCCTGCGGCATGGCGTGCACCAGCTGCGGGGTGATCGACTCCGGGTCGGGCAGGCGGGCTCCGGAGGGAAGCCGCTCGGTCAGCGCGTGGGCGAGGCGGTTGGTGAACAGGGTGCCGAAGACGGCTGCGCCGACGCTGCCGCCGATCTGGCGGAAGTAGTTGTTGGCGCTGGTGGCGGTGCCGAGGTCGGCGGGGTCTGCGGCGTTCTGCACGGCGAGGATCAGGACCGGCATGACCAGGCCGATGCCCGCGCCGAGCACGGCCATCCAGATGCTGTACTCGACCCGGGGGGTGTCGGTGCCGAGCTTGGAGAGCAGCCACATGCCGACGGCGGACACGCCCGAACCGAGGATCGGGTAGAGCTTGTAGCGCCCGGTGCGGCTGATGAGCTGGCCGGAGATGATCGAGGCGCCGACGATGCCGCCCATCATGGGGAGCACGAGCAGGCCGGACTCGGTGGCGCTCGCCCCGTCGACCATCTGCAAATAGGTGGGCAGATAGCTCGCGGCGCCGAAGAGTGCGACGCCGATGACCGCGCCGACGAGCCCGGAGACGGTGAAGATCGAGTCGCGGAAGAGGCGCAGCGGGATGACCGGTTCGGCCGCGTGGTGCTCGACGACCAGGAACAGCAGAGTCGTTCCGGCGGCCCCCGCGGCGAGTCCCAGGATGGTGCGCGAGCCCCAGGCGTACTCGGTGCCGCCCCAACTGGTCAGCAGCACGAGGCAGGTGGACGCGGCGGCCAGGAGCAGCATGCCGAGCACGTCGAGGCGGGGGCGCACGGCGGGCCTCGGCAGCTTCAGGACGACCGTGATGACGGCCAGGGTGACCAGGCCGAAGGGCACGTTGATGTAGAAGCACCAGCGCCAGGAGGTGTGGTCGGTGAAGAACCCGCCGAGCAGGGGTCCTGCCACCGACGCGAGCCCGAAGACGGCGCCGATCAGGCCCATGAACCGGCCGCGTTGGCGGGGCGGCACGATGTCCGCGATGATCGCCTGCACGCCGATCATGAGTCCGCCGCCGCCGATGCCCTGCATGGCCCGGAAGGCGATGAGCTGGTCCATCGTGCGTGACCAGCCGGCGAGCGCGGAGCCGACGACGAAGACGAGGATCGCGAACTGGAAGACGGGTTTGCGGCCGAAGAGGTCGCCCAGTTTGCCGTAGATCGGCAGCCCGATGGTGGAGGCGAGGAGGTAGGCGGTGACGGCCCAGGAGACCTTGTCGAGGCCGTGCAGATCGCCGACGATCTTCGGCAGCGCGGTCGCGACGATCATCTGGTCGAGCGCCGCGAGCAGCAGGGTGAGCATCAGGCCGAGGAAGACCATGCGCACCCGGCGGGGTTCCAACGGCGCCGGGGGCGGCGGGAGTTCCCGCGCCGCCGACTCCGCCGGAGCCGCCGGAGCCGGAGCGGGCCGACCGGCCCGCTCGTCCTCCACCAGAGTGATCCCGCCCACGAAACTCTCCCCTCGTCACGCTGTGCGCCGAGGCATTTCTCGCATTACGCGACAACCGGGGCAAGCGAGGTGAGGGAGGGCGGGAGGCGTACGCCGGGCGCTTATGCGCTGGCGGGAGCCCCTACGGCGCACAACCGGGGCGGGGCGGAAGTCCACCCGAACCGGTGACCGCGAGGACGGTTACCGCGGGCTACTTCTCCGTCGTGGCGGCGAGCTTGTCGAGCATCGCGTCGTAGATGCGGCCAAGTCCCTTGGGCGCGAAGGTCCTTTCGAAGAATCCGCCGATGCCGCCGACGCCGTTCCACACGGTGGTGACGACGACCTTGGAGCGGCCCTCGCCCGCGGGTGTGACGGTCCAGGTGGTGACCATGGTGGAGTTGCGGTCCTTCTCGACCAGCCGGCCGTCGGTCGGCTCGGTGACGTCCAGGAGGCAGTCGCGCACGCGCTTGCTGGTGGCCTGGAGCTTCCAGTGGACGAGGGTGCCCTCGCCGTCGCCGCCCTCGCGGACCTCGTACTCGCTGAAGTGCTCCGTCAGGAGCCCCGGGCGGCCGTCCTTGTAGTCGGCCAGCGTGTCGAACACGGCCTCCGGATCCGCCGCGATGATCCGCTCCGTCGTGGCCTCGACCTGCGCCATGGCACTTCCTCCAGCAGTTGTGTTTCCGGGGTTTTCGGGGTGGGCCAAGCCAATCACCTCGTGGTCGGCCGTCACAATCCGGGTTGCGATCAAGAAGGGAACACGTGTTCTATTCAGGGGCAGGGGTGACCCGAAAGACCCGTGGGACCGGAGGAGGCGTTCATGCGCTGGGAAAATCTCGCCGACGACGACGCCCCGGCGGGCCGGGCCGGCACGGCGGCGCTGTTCGCCGCCGACGCGGTGACCACCCGCACGTTCGACACCCCCGAGTTCCGCGGGATCACCTTCCACGAGATCCGGGCGCGCTCGATCGTCAACCGGGTGCCGGGGGCCTCCCGCATGCCCTTCGAGTGGACCGTCAACCCCTACCGCGGCTGCTCGCACGCGTGCGTGTACTGTTTCGCCCGCAAGACGCACAGCTATCTCGATCTGGACACCGGGCTCGGCTTCGACTCGCAGATCGTGGTGAAGGTCAACGCGCCGGAACTGCTCCGCGCCCACCTCGCCTCGCGCCGCTGGCAGGGGGCGCACATCGCGATGGGCACGAACGTCGACTGCTACCAGCGCGCCGAGGGCCGCTACCGTCTGATGCCGGGGATCATCGCGGCCCTGCGCGACCACGCGAACCCGTTCTCCATCCTCACCAAGGGCACGCTCATCCTGCGGGACCTGGACCTGCTCAAGGAGGCGGCCGCGGTGACCGAGGTGGGCATCTCCGTCTCGGTGGGCTTCGTGGACCAGGAGCTGTGGCGCACGGTCGAGCCGGGCACGCCCGCGCCGGAGCGCCGCCTGGACGTCGTGCGCACCCTGACCGAGCACGGCATCGGCTGCGGGGTCCTGATGGCGCCGGTGATCCCCTTCCTCGGCGACCACCCCGACCAGCTGCGCGCCACCGTGCGCGCGATCGCCGCGTCGGGCGCCACGTCGGTGACCCCGCTCACGCTCCATCTGCGGCCCGGCGCGCGGGAGTGGTTCATGGCGTGGCTGGAGCAGCACCATCCGCACCTGGTGCGGCGGTACGAGCGGCTTTACGCGCAGGGGGCGTACGCGCCGACGTGGTACCAGAGGCGGATCACCGGTCAAGTGCACGAACTGGCCAAGGAGTTCGGCATCGGGCCCGCCCACCGCGGCGCGGCCCGGCGCATCCCGGCCGCCCCCGAGCCCCGGCCGGAGCCTACGCAGCTCACCCTGCTCTGACCCGGTCCCAGCCGGCGCCCGAACCGCATGGGCAGAGCGAGGCGTTCGCGATGACCCGGCGGGGCTGAGCCGTCGGCTATCCGCGGCCGCGCCCCCGGCCCGCCTCGATGCGGCGCAGAGCCCATGCCGCCTGGCGGGCGAGGCGGGGGTGGGCCAGGGCCTCGGTCAGGATGTCGACGGCCCGCCGGTCGCCGAGCTCGCCAAGTCCCTCGATGCAGGCCACGGCCACCCTTCCGTACGGGCTGTGCGGAAGGAGCAGCGGGCGCAGGGTCTTGACCAGGGCCGGCACGGACTCCGGGGCGCGCAGCGCGGTCAGCAGGCGGACCGGGTGCAGGGCGTAGGCGGTGCGCAGTTCGTTGGTGGCCAGCGCCGCCGCCGCGCGCGCGGTGCGCGGGTCGCCGAGCCGCGCGAGCGCGTACGCGGCGCTCCCGCAGCGTTCCGGATCGCGGTGGTTGAGCAGCAGGACCAGCGATTCGAAAGCCCGGCGGTCGCCCGCCACACCGAGCCGGAACGCGGCGATCTCCCGCGCCCACAGCGGGCGTTCGGGCTCGGTGAGCACGGCCGTGAGCTCGTCGTGGTCGACGGTGGCGGCCAGCTGTTCGTACGCCGCCGATCCGCCGCTCTCGCGCCGCACCCGGTCCAGGAGGGACCGTAACTCCTCGTCCATGTCCAAAAGCCTAGTGGCGCGCGGCCGTTGGCGCCCCAAGGATGATCGGATCCCGGCGCTCGCCGGGACATGCCACGGGCAAGACCCACAGGCGAGGAGCATTCCCATGGAATCCACCGGCGCCGCGCAGGGCGACCCGCCCGCGCTCCCCTGGTTACCCGGCCGCCGGGCCGAACTCGCGGCGCTGACCACGCTGGTGCGCTCGGCGGCCTCCGGCGGGCGCACGCTCGTCGTCCGAGGGGCGCCCGGCACCGGCAAGTCCGCGCTGTTGCACGCGGCGCGCGGCCTGGCCGACGACGCGGGGTTCCTGGTTCTGGCCACGTCGGGGGCGCCCGCTCGGCCCTGCCTTCCGTACGCGGGACTGCACGAGGTGCTGCGCCCGCTTCTCGGCTCGGCGGGGGCGCTGCCCGCGGCCCAGCGCTCGGCGCTGCTCACCGCGTTCGGCGAGACGGCGGGGCCCGCGCCGCAGCCGTTCCTCGTGGCGCTCGGCGCGCTGGGACTGCTGACGGAGGCGGCCGCCCGGCGCCCCGTGTTCGTCGCGGTCGACGACCTGCCCTGCCTCGACGAGCCCAGCGCCGACGCGTTCTGCTTCGTCGCCCGGCGCGTCGGCGACGACCCCGTCGTGCTGTGCGCGACGGCCACGACCGGAGCGGACGAGCAGCTGCTCGCGGCCCGTGCGGAGGAGCGTCTTGAGTTGCGCGGCCTGGACCGGGCGACCGCCGCCGAGGTCCTTGCCGTCACGGGCCGCGCCCTGACGGCCGGCGAGCGGGCGGAGATCCTGGCGGTCGCCGAAGGCAATCCGCTGGCCCTCACCGAGCTGCCCCGGGCGTGGCGGCGGGCCACCGCCACGGGCCGCGAGGGGGCGGGGTCACGGCCGCCGCTGTCCGTCCGCCTTGAGCGCGTCTTCGCCGGACGGCTCGACGAGTTGGCCCGTCCGGTGCGGGACGCGGTGCTCGTCGCGGCGGTCGGCGCGGGCGGGGCCGCAGCCGAGATCCTGGCCGGCGCCTCCGTACTGGCCGGCGCCGAGGTGACCGCCGCGGCTCTGGACCGGGCCGAGGCGGCGGGTCTGCTGCACGTGGAGAACGCCGGGGTCCGCTTTCGTCATCCCCTGGTGCGCTCGGCGGTGCTGGGCCACGAGCCACGGGCGCGACAGCGGGCCGCGCACGCGGCGCTCGCCGACGTCCTGGGCGCCGACCCCTACCGCAGGGCGTGGCACCGCGCGTACGTACTCGATGGGCCCGACGGATCCGAAGGACGCGACGGGCTCGATGGGCTCGACGCGCCCCACAAGCTCGACGACGGCGTGGCGGACGAACTGGACGCGGCCCACCGGATCGCGCTGGCCCGGGGCTCGGCCGTCCTCGCGATGCGGGCCCTTGAGCGCTCAGCCCAGCTGACCTCGGACCCGGCCCTGCGCGGTCGCAGGCTGCTGAGCGCCGCCGAGCACGGGGTCGGGCTGGGCCGCCCCGACCTCGTACGCCCCCTGCTCGCCGCCGCGGCACGCACCGGCCCGGACGAGTCCGGGCGGGCCCGGATGGCATGGCTGGGCGCGATGTGCGACGACGTGACGCCGGTCGGCGGGCCAGGGGACGGCGACGCGGGGGGCGACGGCCGCTGGGTCGGCGGGGGCAGGGTCGGCAGCGCCCGGTTCGCGGCCGGCAACGCTGGGGGCAATGGAGTCGGCGACGGTGGAGCCGAGCCCAACGGCGGCCGCGTCGGGTTCGGCGGCGTCGACGTCGGCAACCTGTGCGCGCCGGCCGAGCGTTCGGCGCGGGCCGGTGATCCCTCGCTCGCCGCCGACCTGCTGCTCGCCGCCGCGCTGCGCTGCCGGCGCGCCGGGGCGGCGGCGCCGATGCGGGAACGTGTCGCCGCGGCCGTGGCGGCGCTGAAGACCCCGGGGTGCGATCCGCGCCTGACCGCGGCACTGGCCCTGACCCAGCCCCTACGTCAAGGCGCGTCCGTCAGGGGCGAGTTGGCGGGGGCGGCGGCGCGGAACATCACCGGCGCCGAGGGGGTGCGGCTGCTCGCCGTGGCCGCCCAGGCGGTCGGTGATCCGGTGGCCGCGGCGGACTTCCTCGACCGCGCCGAGACGCTGCTGCGCGAGCAGGGCCGCCTGCCGGAGCTGCCCCCGCTGCTCGCGGCGCAGGTGCGGGCCGGGCTCGACCTGGGCGACTGGCACCGGGCGGCCCGGGCCGCGGAGGAGGGACCCCGGCTCGCCGCCGAGGCCGGCCGCCCGGCGCGGACGGCGCGCTCGCTGATGGACGACGCCGAGGCCGCCGCCCTGCACGGGGACGCCGCGGCAGCCCTGCGCCTCGTGGACCGCGCCGACCGGGCCCCTCACGAGCGGGGCGCCGAACTGCCGGTCCGTGCCGCCGTGGTCCGTGGCGTCGCGGCGTACGCGGACGGGCACCACGCGGCGGCGTACGACGTGCTGCGCGGACTGTTTCCCGAGGACGACGGCGACGGCTCCCCCGCACCGGACGGCGGACCGCCCGGCCCCGAGAGCTTCGGCGCGCTCGGCTTCCTCGCCGACGCGGCCGCGCACACCGGACGTCGTACCGAGGCGGCACACGTGGCCGCCGCCCTGGCGCGGCGCACCCTCGGGTCCCCCGCGCCCCTGCTCCGCGTCCAACTCCGGTACGCGGCCGCGGTGCTGTCCGACGACATCGAGGCGGAGTGCCTGTTCCGACGGGCGCTTGCCGATGACCTGGCCCGCTGGCCGTGGCCCCGGGCCCGCGCCGAGCTCGCGTACGGCAGCTGGCTGCGCCGGCAGCGCCGGACCGCCGAGGCGCGTCCGCTGCTGCGGTCCGCGCGGCTCACCTTCGACCGGATCGGCGCCCGGCCCTGGGTGGTGCGGGCGGACGACGAGCTGGGCGCCGCCGGGGAGCGGAGGGGGTCGCCGGGCGATCACGGCGAGGGGCGTCGGGCCACCGGCGCGGCACGCGGGCTGTCCCCGCAGGAGCTGGGCATCGCCCGGCTCGCCGGCCAGGGACTGTCCGACCACGAGATCGGCGCACGTCTCTTCCTGTCACCGCGCACCGTCGGCGCGCACCTCGGCCGCGTCCTGCGCACGCTTGAGGTCACCTCGCGCGGCCGGCTCGGCACGGTCCTCGACGCTTCGCTCGGCTGACGGGGCGCGGTCGAGCCCCGGCGCCCCGTCGGCACCCGGCACGCCGGCCCCTCAGGAGGTCGTCCAGTCGTCCGTGCTCCAGTAGCCCTCGTGACGCATGCAGCCGCCGTCGGCGACGACCAGTCCCTCGCCGGGGCGCCGGCCGGGGCGCAGCGACAGCGTGATGCCGTGGCTGTCGGTGGCGTGGATCCCCGGCAGGCCGGCCGCGCTGCGGGTGACGGGGTCCCTCCCCGGTTCCGTCGTCACCTTCCATCCCCGCTCGGACCACCGCGTGCGCAGGTCGGCGAGCGCCGCGCGGTATCCGGCGTCGCCGTCCGCGAAGGCCGGGGCCCAGGAGATGGACGGCTGGTCACGGCTGACGCCGTCCTTGTCGACACCGAGATCGTCCTTGCAGGACGCGTTGTCGATCTCCTTTCCCAGGATCGCGGAGCTGGGTTCCGAACCCAGGAGGCGAACCGTGTCCTCGCCGGACACCTGCGCCTGGTGGACGCGCGCCAGGAACTGCGCCTCGGAAAGGACCGGGCCGCCCTCAAGAGCGGTGCAGCCCTTGGCGACCCCCACGAGCAGCAGGACCCCCGCGGCGCCGGCGGCGGACAGCTTCAGGGTGGTGGACCAGGAAGAGGAGGAGGCGGATGCCGTGATGGCAGCGGAAGGGGTCGTCGTCATGGCGCCATCCGAACACCGCCGCCCGGGCCGGCGGCTCCGTCGCCCTACTCAGTCCCGTACTCAAAGGTGTGCCTGAGGTGCCCGTGCGGCGGGGCGCGAGCCGGATCACGTGGCGCGAGCCGGATCACGTGGCGCGAGCCAGATCACGTGGCGCGAGCCAGATCACATGGACTGGGCAGGAAGGAGGACTGGCGCGCTCGTTACTCGCCAGTTAATCTCAGGTGAGCGGGTAACCCCCGCGGCTCCGGTGGCCTGGTGACGCAGCCACCGCGAGTGATCGTCGGTTCGGCAGTTCTGTACGACGTGCCCCGGGACAGGGCCGTCGGCCCCCTGCACCACGACTCAACTCCCGCACGCCGTGCGCCCGTCGGCGTATCCGAGCGCTTTCGCCGGCCGGTCGCGTGCGCCCCTGACTCAGTCGTCACTCATCCCTGGAGTCCCGTGATGGACATCCCCCTGAACACTGTCGCCGTGGTCGGCCTCGGCACGATGGGCACCGGCATCGCCGAGGTCCTGGCCCGCGCCGGGCGCGAGGTCATCGGCATCGACATCAGCGAGCGCGCCGCCCGCCAGGCCGTGATCTCCCTCGAAGCCTCGACGGCCCGCGCGGTGTCCCGTGAGCGGATCACTCCGCAGGAGCGGGGCGACATCCTCGCCCGGTTCCGTACCTTCACCGATCTCCAGGCCGCGGCCGATGCCGAACTCGTCATCGAGGTCGTCCCCGAGTCCTACGAGCTCAAGCACAAGGTCTTCCAGGCCCTCGACTCCATCGTCGCGCCCACCGCCATCCTGGCGACCGGCACCAACGCGCTCTCGGTGACGCGGCTCGCCGCCGATTCCGCGCACCCCGAGCGCGTCCTCGGCCTGCACTTCTTCAACCCGGCGCCCGCGATGAAGCTCGTCGAGGTCGTCTCGTCGGTGCTCACCGCTCCCCCGGCCGTCGACGCCGTCACCGCGCTCGCCCTCGACCTCGGCAAGGAGCCCGTCGCGGTCGGCGACCGCCCCGGCTTCGTCGCCGACGGGCTGCTCTTCGGCTACCTCAACCAGGCCGCCGCGATGTACGAGTCCAAGTACGCCTCGCGCGAGGACATCGACGCGGCGATGAAGCTGGGCTGCGGGCTGCCGATGGGCCCGCTGGAACTGCTCGACCTGATCGGCATCGACACCGCCCGCACCGTCCTTGAGGCCATGTACGCCTCGTCCCAGGACCGGCTGCACGCGCCGGCGCCCATCCTCGGCCAGCTCGCCGAGGCCGGACTCACCGGCCGCAAGAAGGGCCGCGGCTTCTACACCTACGAGGCCGAGGGCAGCTCGGTCGTGGTGGCCGACGCCCAGACGCCGAGCGCCATCGCGGGCGCGGGCGGCGGCCGCGAGATCCACTCGGTCGGCGTGGCCGGCTCGGGCACCATGGCGTCCGGCATCGCGGAGGTCTTCGCCAAGGCCGGGTACCACGTCGTGCTGGCGGCGCGCAGCCTGGAGAAGGCGGAGACCGCCAAGTCCCGTATCGACGCGTCGCTTTCGCGCTCCGTCACCAAGGGCCGCATGACCGCCGAGGCGCGGGAGGAGACCCTGAACCGCATCACCGCCGCCGGGGCCCTTGAGTCCTTCGCCGAGGTCGACCTCGCCGTCGAGGCGGTCGCCGAGGACCTGGAGGTCAAGCAGCAGCTCTTCGCGACGCTCGACAAGATCTGCAAGCCGGGCGCGGTGCTCGCCACCACCACCTCCTCGCTGCCCGTCGTCGCCTGCGCCCGCGCCACCTCGCGCCCGCAGGACGTCATCGGGATGCACTTCTTCAACCCGGCCCCCGCCATGAAGCTGGTCGAGGTGGTCCGTACCGTCCTCACCTCCGACGCGGTGCACGCCACCGTCCGCGAGGTCACCGCGAAGATCCGCAAGCACCCGGTGGACTGCGGCGACCGTGCCGGATTCATCGTCAACGCGCTGCTGTTCCCCTACCTCAACAACGCGATCAAGATGGTCCAGGAGCACTACGCGACCCTGGACGACATCGACGCGGCGATGAAGCTCGGCGGCGGGTACCCGATGGGCCCCTTCGAACTCCTCGACGTGGTGGGCCTCGATGTCTCGCTCGCCATCGAGAAGGTGCTGCACGCCGAGTTCCGCGACCCGGGTCTGGCCCCCGCGCCGCTGCTCGAACACCTCGTCGCGGCCGGCTGCCTGGGCCGCAAGACGGGCCGCGGATTCCGCGAGTATGCCCGGCGCTGAGCCGGACGGGGGGTGGGGCGGGCTGTTGCAGCCTCCTGACAGCTCGCCCCCGTGGGCGCTATCTGCCGCACCCATGCAGTACGTTCGGTCCATGCCCCAGCCAGTCAGGTCCTCCCGTACGAACGCCGTGCCCGACGCCCCGGAGAGTGCCGCGGGCAGCCGGGCGGCCGCCCAGCGCCTCAAGATGCGCCGCGAGCTGGCGGCCGCGGCGATGGACCTGTTCTCCGCCAAGGGGTACGAGGCCACCACGGTCGACGAGATCGCGGCCCGCGCGGGCGTCGCCCGGCGGACCTTCTTCCGCCACTTCCGGTCCAAGGAAGAGGCGATCTTTCCCGACCACGACGACACCCTGGTACGGGCCGAGGCGGTCCTGAACGCAGCGCCCCCGCACGAGCACCCGCTCGACACCGTGTGCCGGGGGATCAAAGAGGTCATGAAGATGTACGCGGGCTCCCCCGCGGTGTCCGTGGCCCGTTACAAGCTGACCCGTGAGGTGCCCACGCTGCGCGAGGCGGAGATCGCCTCGGTCGCCCGCTACGAGCGCCTGTTCACCCGCTATCTGCTGGGCCACTTCGACGAACACGACCACCAGCCGGGCAACGACGACCCGCTGCTCGCGGAGGTCGCGGCATCGGCGGTCGTCACCGCGCACAACCACGTACTGCGCCGCTGGCTGCGGGCGGGCGGCCAGGGCGACGTGGAGACCCAGTTGGACCATGCCTTCGCGATCGTGCGGGAGACGTTCGGCTCCGGCATAGGAGCGGGCCGCACGGCCAAGCCGAAGCCCGCCGCGGCCTCCGTGACGGCGAGCGACGAGGTCCTGGTCGCCGTGGTCCGCACGGACGCGCCGCTCGACGAGATCATGCGCAGCATCAAGCAGGCACTCAAGACGAAGTAACGCGTTCGCACCAGCCGCCGGTGGCCGCATCCCCAGCACGGGGATGCGGCCACCGGCGCGTGCGTGGCGCGGCCACCGGCGCGTGCGTGGCGCGGCCACCGGCGCGTGCGTGGCGCGGCCACCGGCGCGTGCGTGGCGCGGCCACCGGCGTGTGGTGTGGCGCGCGGCCACCGGCGCGTGTGTGGCGCGGCCGCCCTCGTGTGGGTGGCGCGGCCAGCGGCGCGTGCCTGGCGCGGCCACCGGTGCGTGGGCGGTGCGGCCACCGGCGTGTGGTGTGGCGCGGCCACCGGCGGCCGCAGCGGCACCGTCCTGACCTGCAACGATCGATCATCGCTCATCTGCGCGCGCCATTCCGCAAGTGAGGGAAACTCTTGGCACGCAGTGTCTTGTCACTTGGCACCCGGTGCCATACGTTGATGTTGTCCGGGTGGCCGACGCGCGAAGAATCCTCGTACGTTGGCTGTCCCCACCCACCCTCACCGGTGCGTGCGCCCGGACGCCTGCGTCACAGGCAACCTCCCGCGCCCACCACGCGCTGCCGTACTTGAACCACACCGCCGAACCGACGGCACACCTCCACAGCACCAACCCCGAAGACCCTCAACGCCCCCATCGGGCGCTTCGCCGGAGGCAACACCGTGAAGGAAATCCTGGACGCGATCCAGTCGCCGGAGTCCACCTCCGCCGACTTCGCCGCTCTGCCGCTCCCCGAGTCGTACCGCGCGATCACCGTGCACAAGGACGAGGTGGAGATGTTCGCCGGGCTCACCACCCGCGACAAGGACCCCCGCAAGTCCATCCACCTGGACGAGGTGCCGATCCCCGAGCTCGGCCCGGGCGAGGCCCTGGTGGCCGTCATGGCCTCATCGGTCAACTACAACTCGGTCTGGACCTCGATCTTCGAGCCGGTGTCGACCTTCAGCTTCCTGGAGCGGTACGGCCGGCTCAGCGAGCTCACCAAGCGCCACGACCTGCCGTACCACATCATCGGCTCCGACCTCGCCGGCGTCGTGCTGCGCACCGGTCCCGGGGTCAACGCCTGGACCCCGGGCGACGAGGTCGTGGCGCACTGCCTGTCGGTCGAGCTGGAGAGCTCCGACGGCCACAACGACACGATGCTCGACCCCGAGCAGCGCATCTGGGGCTTCGAGACCAACTTCGGCGGCCTCGCCGAGATCGCGCTCGTCAAGTCCAACCAGCTCATGCCGAAGCCCAAGCACCTGAGCTGGGAGGAGGCGGCGGCGCCCGGCCTGGTCAACTCGACCGCGTACCGCCAGCTGGTCTCGCGCAACGGCGCCGGCATGAAGCAGGGCGACAACGTCCTGATCTGGGGCGCCAGCGGCGGACTCGGCTCCTACGCCACGCAGTTCGCGCTGGCCGGTGGCGCCAACCCCATCTGTGTCGTCTCCAGCCCCGAGAAGGCCGACATCTGCCGTGCCATGGGCGCGGAGGCGGTCATCGACCGCAACGCCGAGGGCTACAAGTTCTGGAAGGACGAGCAGACCCAGGACCCCAAGGAGTGGAAGCGCTTCGGCAAGCGCATCCGCGAGTTCACCGGCGGCGAGGACATCGACATCGTCTTCGAGCACCCCGGCCGCGAGACCTTCGGCGCGAGCGTCTACGTCACGCGCAAGGGCGGCACCATCACCACCTGCGCCTCGACCTCGGGCTACATGCACGAGTACGACAACCGCTACCTGTGGATGTCCCTGAAGCGCATCATCGGCTCGCACTTCGCCAACTACCGCGAGGCGTGGGAGGCCAACCGCCTGGTCGCCAAGGGCAAGATCCACCCGACGCTCTCCAAGGTGTACTCCCTTGAGGACACCGGGCAGGCCGCCTACGACGTGCACCGCAACCTGCACCAGGGCAAGGTCGGTGTGCTCGCGCTCTCCCCCCGTGAAGGCCTCGGTGTCAGCGACCCCGAGCTGCGCGAGAAGCACCTCGACGCCATCAACCGCTTCCGCAACATCTGAGACCGGGACAGTTCATGACGGAGCGTCAGAAGGATCGGCCGTGGCTCATGCGGACGTACGCCGGTCACTCGACCGCCGAGGCGTCCAACGAGCTCTACCGCAACAACCTGGCCAAGGGTCAGACGGGTCTGTCGGTCGCGTTCGACCTTCCGACGCAGACCGGATACGACCCCGACCACATCCTCGCCCGTGGCGAGGTGGGCCGGGTCGGGGTCCCGGTCTCCCATCTCGGTGACATGCGGCGGCTGTTCCAGGACATCCCCCTGGAGCAGATGAACACCTCCATGACGATCAACGCCACCGCGATGTGGCTGCTCGCCATGTACCAGGTGGTCGCCGAGGAGCAGGGTGCGGACATCACCAAGCTCCAGGGCACCACCCAGAACGACATCGTGAAGGAGTACCTTTCGCGCGGGACGCATGTCTTCCCGCCGGGCCCTTCGCTGCGGCTGACGACAGACATGATCTGTTACACCGTGAACAACATCCCCAAGTGGAACCCGATCAACATCTGTAGCTACCACCTCCAGGAGGCGGGAGCCACCCCGGTCCAGGAGATCGCGTACGCGATGTCCACCGCGATCGCCGTCCTGGACTCGGTGTTCGCGTCGGGGCAGATTCCCGAGGACCGCAAGGGCGACGTGGTGGCCCGCATCTCCTTCTTCGTGAACGCGGGCGTCCGCTTCATCGAGGAGATGTGCAAGATGCGCGCCTTCGGCCGCATCTGGGACCGGATCACGCGGGAGCGGTACGGCATCGAGGACGCCAAGCAGCGGCGCTTCCGCTACGGCGTCCAGGTCAACTCGCTCGGCCTGACCGAGGCGCAGCCCGAGAACAACGTCCAGCGGATCGTGCTCGAAATGCTGGCCGTGACACTGTCCAAGGACGCGCGCGCCCGCGCGGTCCAACTCCCCGCCTGGAACGAGGCGTTGGGCCTGCCCCGGCCCTGGGACCAGCAGTGGTCGCTGCGCATCCAGCAGGTCCTGGCGCACGAGAGCGACCTGTTGGAGTACGAGGACATCTTCGAGGGATCACACGTCATCGAGGCCAAGGTGAGCTCGCTGGTCGAGGAGTGCCTGGCCGAGATCGACCGGATCCAGGAGATGGGCGGCGCGCTGGCCGCCGTCGAGTCGGGCTACCTCAAGTCGCAGCTCGTCTCCTCGCACGCCGAGCGACGGGCCCGCATCGAGGGCGGCGAGGAGAAGATCGTCGGCGTCAACTGCTACGAGTCGACCGAGCCGAACCCGCTGACCGCGGACCTGGACGCCGCGATCATGACGGTCGACCCGGCGGTCGAGGCCCGCGTGGTGGCCGCGCTCAAGGACTGGCGCGACACCCGCTATCAGCCGCCCTTCAACCACCCGCGCCCCTGCAAGGCGCTGGAGAAGCTGAAGCAGGCCGCCCAGGGCACGGGCAACCTCATGGAGGCCACCTTGGAGTGTGTGCGCTCCGGTGTCACCACCGGCGAGTGGTCCGAGGCGCTGCGGGAGGTGTTCGGCGAGTTCCGGGCGCCGACCGGGGTGTCCTCGGCGCCGGTCGCGGTGACGGCCGAGGCGGGCACGCCGCTGGCCGTGGTCCGCGAGAAGGTGGCGCGCACGGCATCGGACCTGGGTTCGGGGCGGTTGCGTCTGCTGGTCGGCAAGCCGGGCCTGGACGGCCACTCCAACGGCGCCGAGCAGATCGCGGTGCGCGCGCGGGACGCCGGCTTCGAGGTGGTCTACCAGGGCATCCGGCTGACCCCCGAGCAGATCGTCAGCGCCGCCCTCGCCGAGGACGTGCACTGTGTCGGCCTGTCCATCCTGTCCGGCTCGCACGCCGAACTCGTCCCGGACGTCCTGGTGCGTCTGCGCGAGGCGGGCGCGGGCGACATCCCGGTGATCGCCGGCGGGATCATTCCGCCCGCGGACGCCGAGGAGCTGCGCACGGCGGGTGTGGCCGCCGTTTTCACCCCTAAGGACTTCGGTATCACGGAGATCATCGGCCGTATCGTCGACGAGATCCGGAAAGCGAACAAGCTCGACCCGTTGGAGGTCCCCGCATGAGCACCCCCGTCAGCCCCTCCCCCGTCAACCGGCTCCGCCCGCGCCGCTCGTGCCTCGCGGTCCCCGGGTCGAACCCCCGCTTCCTGGAGAAGGCGCAGGGTCTGCCGGCCGACCAGGTCTTCCTCGACCTGGAGGACGCCTGCGCCCCGCTGGCCAAGCCCGAGGCGCGGCACACCATCGTCAAGTTCCTCAACGAGGGTGACTGGACGGGCAAGACGCGGGTCGTGCGCGTGAACGACTGGACGACCGAGTGGACGTACCGCGACGTCGTGACCGTCGTCGAGGGCGCCGGCCAGAACCTCGACTGCATCATGCTGCCGAAGGTCCAGGACGCCCAGCAGGTCGTCGCCCTGGATCTGCTGCTCACCCAGATCGAGAAGACGATGGGCTTCGAGGTCGGCAAGATCGGCATCGAGGCGCAGATCGAGAACGCGCGGGGCCTGAACAACGTCAACGCGATCGCGGAGGCCTCGCCGCGTACCGAGGCGATCATCTTCGGCCCGGCCGACTTCATGGCGTCCATCAACATGAAGACCCTGGTCGTGGGCGAGCAGCCGCCGGGCTACGGCGCCGACGCGTACCACTACATCCTGATGAAGATCCTCATGGCGGCGCGCGCCAACGACCTCCAGGCGATCGACGGCCCCTACCTCCAGATCCGCAACGTGGACGGCTACCGGGAGGTCGCCAAGCGCGCCGCGGCGCTCGGCTTCGACGGCAAGTGGGTGCTGCACCCGGGCCAGGTCGAGGCGTCGAACGAGATCTTCTCGCCGTCGCAGGAGGACTTCGACCACGCCGAGCTGATCCTCGACGCGTACGACTACTGCACCTCCGAGGCGGGCGGCAAGAAGGGCTCGGCGATGCTCGGCGACGAGATGATCGACGAGGCCAGCCGCAAGATGGCGCTGGTCATCTCGGGCAAGGGCCGGGCGGCCGGCATGCAGCGCACGTCCACGTTCGAGATCCCGGAGGCGTAGCACCATGCAGTTCGGCCGCACCTATGAAGAGTTCGAAGTCGGCGCCGTCTACAAGCACTGGCCCGGAAAGACGGTCACCGAGTACGACGACCACCTCTTCTGTCTGCTCACCATGAACCACCACCCGCTCCACATGGACACCAACTACGCGGAGAAGACGACCGACTTCGGCAAGAACGTCGTGGTGGGCAACTACATCTACTCGCTGCTCCTCGGCATGAGCGTGCCGGACGTCTCCGGCAAGGCGATCGCCAACCTGGAGGTCGAGTCGCTCAAGCACGTGGCGCCGACCTTCCACGGCGACACGATCTACGGCGAGACGACGGTGCTCGACAAGACCCCCTCGAAGTCGAAGAACGACCGCGGGATCGTCTACGTCGAGACCAGGGGCTACAAGCAGGACGGCACGCTGGTCTGCATTTTCCGCCGCAAGGTGATGGTGCCGACCGAGACGTACATCAAGGAGCGCGGCGGCGAGCAGCCCGGCCGCCCGGAACTTCGGGAGAACTGAGATGGCCCGTCTCGCGCAGACCGCCGGTCTGACCGATGTCCAGCAGGAAATCCTGTCCACGGTACGGGACTTCGTCGACAAGGAGATCATTCCGGTCGCGACCCAGCTGGAGCACAAGGACGAGTACCCGACGCAGATCGTCGAAGGGCTCAAGGAGTTGGGCCTGTTCGGCCTGATGATCCCCGAGGAGTACGGCGGTCTCGGTGAGTCGCTGCTCACCTACGCGCTGTGCGTCGAGGAGATAGCGCGCGGCTGGATGTCGGTGTCCGGCATCATCAACACGCACTTCATCGTGGCGTACATGCTCAAGCAGCACGGCACGCAGGAGCAGAAGGACACGTTCCTGCCGCGCATGGCGCTCGGCGAGGTGCGCGGCGCGTTCTCGATGTCGGAGCCGGCGCTCGGATCCGATGTGTCGGCGATCACGTCGAAGGGCGTCAAGGACGGCGAGGAGTACGTCCTGAACGGCCAGAAGATGTGGCTGACCAATGGCGGAACGTCATCGCTCGTGGCCGTTCTGTGCCGGAGTGACGAAGGACACCCCGAGGGCACGGCGCCGCACAAGTCGATGACGACGTTCCTGGTGGAGAAGGAGCCCGGTTTCGGCGAGGTCCGGCCCGGCCTGACCATCCCGGGCAAGATCGACAAGATGGGTTACAAGGGCGTCGACACGACTGAACTCATCATGGACGGCCTGCGTATTCCGGCCAATCGGGTGCTCGGCGGGGTCACCGGCCGAGGGTTTTACCAAATGATGGACGGAGTGGAGGTCGGACGCGTCAACGTCGCGGCCCGTGGCTGCGGTGTCGCGCAGCGTGCATTCGAGCTCGGCGTCTCCTATGCCCAGCAACGTCACACTTTCGGCAAGCCGATCGCCCAGCACCAGGCGATCCAGTTCAAGCTCGCCGAGATGGCTACCAAGGTCGAAGCCGCCCATGCCATGATGGTCAACGCAGCACGCAAAAAGGACTCCGGGGAACGAAATGACCTCGAAGCAGGGATGGCGAAGTACCTCGCCTCCGAGTACTGCAAGGAGGTGGTGGAAGACGCGTTCCGCATTCACGGCGGTTACGGCTTCTCCAAGGAGTACGAGATCGAGCGCCTGTACCGCGAGGCGCCCATGCTTCTCATCGGTGAAGGTACCGCCGAGATCCAGAAAATGATCATCGGGCGCCGACTTCTTGAGGAGTACCGGTTCCAGGGTTGATTGTCGCTTTTGAGTCGGTATGGCCGCGAAGAACATCACACCCTGTAGGCGTTTTTCGAGCGCTTCCGGCCGACCGACTCGGCTTCTGGCTTGCCCAGTTGCGGCTCGCAACCGATACCATCGCCGGTAAACCTGCCGCCGTCCCCCGTTGCCAGCGCGGCATCATCCGCTACGAAGGTCATCCATGCCCCACAGCCAAACCTCTGCACCACGCGACGGCTTCCTCAACGGACGCCTTGCTCGCGGAGCATCGCCGTGGCTTCTGCCGACCGTCGCCACCGCAGCCATCAGCCTGGCCCGATCCCGCCGCTCCAAGGGCGCCGCGATCATGGCCGTGCCCACCACCGCGCTCGCGGCGGGCATGCTGTGGTTCTTCCGCGACCCCGAGCGTGAGATCACGCAGGGGCGGGTCATCTCCCCCGCCGACGGTGTGGTGCAGAGCATCATGCCGTGGAAGGACGGACGTACCCGCGTCGCGATCTTCATGAGCCCGTTGAACGTCCACGTCAACCGCGCGCCCCTCGCGGGCACGGTGACGTCGGTGGAGCACATCCCCGGTGGTTACGTTCCGGCGTTCAACAAGGAGAGCGAGAACAACGAGCGCGTCGTCTGGCACTTCGACACCGAGCTCGGCGACATCGAGATGGTGCAGATCGCCGGCGCCGTCGCCCGCCGCATCGTGCCGTACGTCCCTCAGGGCACCAAGGTCGAGCAGGGTGAGCGCATCGGTCTGATCCGCTTCGGCTCGCGCGTCGACATCTACCTCCCCGAGGGTGTCGAGGTCGCGGTCGAGGTCGGTCAGGCGACCACGGCGGGGGTGACTCGAATTGACCGTGATTGATCCCGAGACGCAGGCCGGCTGGGTCCCCGAGGCGGAGTCCGAGGACGACGTCGAGGAAATGCCGCTGTCGCTGCGCCTGTCGATAGCGGACACGCTCACCCTCGGCAACGCGACGTGCGGCTTCATGGCGGTGTACTTCACCACCACCGGCATCCTCATCCCGCACCTCTCCGGCAGCCAGGAGACCGGCATGGCGCGGCACTCCGCCGCGACCGCCGTGATCCTCATGCTGCTCGCCGCGATCTTCGACCTCTGTGACGGTCTGGTCGCGCGCAAGCTGCGCAGCTCCCCGATGGGCGCCGAGCTGGACAACCTCTCGGACCTCATCAGCTTCGGCCTCGCCCCGGCCTACTTCGTGCTGGTGTACGGCATGGTCGCGGACGACGCCCACCAGCGGGTGGCGGCGGTGGCGGCGATCACGGTGCTGCTGGCCGTCGTGCTGAGACTCGCGCGCTTCTCGTGCGTGACGATGAAGGACGGCATGTTCCAGGGCATGCCGAGCCCCTTCGGCGCGCTGACGGTCGTCTCGATCGTCCTGCTGGAGCTTCCGTTCGTTCCGACGCTGCTCGCCGTTATAGGAGTCGCCTGGCTGATGGTGAGCCGGGTCGAGTACCCGAAGCCGCGGGGTGTCCTCGCGGTGGCGATGCTCAGCTGGATCATCGGGGCGATGGGTCTGCTCGCGGCCTGGGCGTTCGACGCGCCGGGCGGTCAGATGCTGCTCCAGACGGGCTGCGCGTTGCAGATCGTCCTGGCCGCCACGATCCCCCTCTTCGCGACGGCCCGCCGAGTGAACACCTTCCGCGGCAACCGCCGCGAGGCGCGTGCGGCTCAGCTGCCGTAGTTGCTCACGCGGCTGTAGATAGTTGCTTACGCCGCTGTAAAGGGGCCCCGGGTTCTTGAACCCGGGGCCCCTTTTTCGTGCGCTCGCGCAGTTCCCCGCGCCCCTGAAGGGCCTCGGTCGGGTGCGGGCCGTGGTCGCATTTCGCGCCGTTCCCCGCGCCCCTGAAGGGACCGGCTTTCGGGTGCGGGCCGTGCACGGTGGCTCGCGCCGTTCCCCGCGCGCCTTGACCCGTCGTCGCCCGCGGGCCGTGGTCGCTTTTCGCGCAGTTCCTCGCGCCCCCAACCGAACCCCCTTCGACCGCGGGCCGTGGTCGCTTCTCGCGCAGTTCCTCGCGCCCCTGTAACCCGTCCTCGGAGGCGGGCCGTGCGTGGCTGTCGCGCAGTTCCCCGCGCCCCTGGCGGCACTGGTGCAGGGGACGTGCTGGCCTGCACGGGCCACCTCAGCCTGTCCGGCGATTGAGGACGAGCGCCCTTAAGGCGCGAAAGGGGGTGCAGGGGGCGGAGCCCCCGCCCGGGGTCTGGGGCGGAGCCCCAGGGCGCTGCACCCTCAAGTAGTCGCACGGGCGGGCGGGTGGGCAAACCCCCGGGGTCTGGGGCGCAGCCCCAGGGAGCCGCACTCTCAAGTAGCCGCACGGGTGGGCGGGTGGGCGAACCCCCCGGGGGTCTGGGGCGGAGCCCCAGGGGCCCGCACCCCCCGGCATCCGTCACGGGCGGGTGGGTGGGAAAACCCCCAGGGGTGGCCGGGTCAACCCGCTGCACAAGCGGGTAGGGGGGCGCAGCCCCCGGGGTCGGGGGCTGCGCCCCCTGGGGGCGGGTCAGTGGGAGTTTTCCGTGGGGCGGAGGTCGCCCGGAATCTTCACCCAGGCCAGCACCGCCGCGCCCAGCGGCAGCCCCGCCGCCAGAAGGAACGTCGGCGTCATGGCCGAGCTGAAGGCCGCCGAGGCCCGCTCCAGAAGCAGCGCACCGGACGGCCCGCCGATCGAGGCGGCGACATGGGCAGCCTCGCCGACCGAGTCGCGTACGGACGCCGTCGCCGCCCCGTCAAGGCCGAGCTCGGGCAGATTGCCGCGGTACAGGGCGGCCGCGATGCTGCCCAGGATGGCCACGCCCATCGCCGCGCCCAGCTCGTAGCAGGTCTCCTCGACGGCCGCCGCACCGCTGACGTGCTCCTTGGGCGCGGAGGCCATCAGGGTCACGGACGCGGCCGTGGTGGCGATGCCCACCCCGCAGCCGAGGACGCCGAGCGCCACGGCCACCCCGGGGTAGGCCAGCGGCCCCGACTGCTGGAACAGCCACGGCAGCGCGAGCCCCGCGGTCATCAGGAGCAGCCCGCCGCCGATGACGTGCCGGATCGGCAACCGGTGCATCAGGACCGGGGTCACCAGCGAGGTGACGACCAGGCCGAGCGGCGCCGGGAGCAGCCGGACACCGGCCGCCAGGGGGCTGTAGCCCTGCCCGTACTGGAACCACTGGGTGACCAGGAACAGCGCCGAGCCGAGGGCGATCATCCCGAGGAAGATCGAGGCGGCAGCGATGCTGAACGAGCGATTGGTGAACAGCCGGACGTGGAACAGCGGTTGGGGCAGCCGCAGCTGACGGCGGACGAACACCGTCAGTGCGACCGCGGCGACCACGAGCAGCCCCCAAGCCACCGGGTCGGCGGGGCCGCCCTTGCCGAGCTGCTTGATGCCACCGGCCAGGGCCAGCATGCCGACCACGGACTGGCCCACGCCCCACCAGTCCCAGCGCCCCTCGCGGGGCTGGTGGGACTCCGGCAGGATCCATGCGCCGAAGGCGATGATCACCAGCGCGACCGGCACATTGACGAGGAACGCGGACTGCCAGCCGTTCTGCTCGACGAGCAGCCCACCGACCACCGGCCCGAGCGCCATGCCGCCGCCGAAGACGGCGGCCCACACCGCGTAGGCGAGAGCGCGTTCACGGGCGTCGGTGAAGACGTGGCGCAGGATCGACAGGGTCGACGGCATGATCGCCGCGCCACCGACGCCGAGCAGCGCACGGGCGGCGATGACCTGCCAGGCCGCGGTCGCGAAGACCGCCATCAGGGAGGCGAGCGCGAAGATCGCGAAGCCGGCGAGCAGCAGCCGTTTGCGTCCCCACCGGTCACCGAGGGCACCGGCCGTCACGAGGAGGCCGGAGAGGGCGAGGGCGTAGACGTCGATGATCCACAACTGCTGTACGGAGCTGGGCTGCAAGTCGCTGACCAGTGAAGGGAAGGCGACATTGAGGATGGTGGTATCCATCGCGATCAGCAGCAGGCTGCCGGAAAGAATCGTGAGGACGACCCAGCGCCGGGGGTCCAGGGGCGGCGTCATGAAACACTCCAGTATCGAATGAGACATCATCGTCTCACAGGAGAGGCGTTGCCGCATGTTCGCGCGTCCGGAGGGAGGAGTCGCGCCGGGAGTGGCGTAATCGAGTAGTGCAGTACAGGGGCGTGTGTGCGTCCCCCACCCGGGGAAACGGGCCGAGCCGCCCCCGCATCCCCCGCATCCCCCGCATCCCCCGCCGCGCACACCGCGCACACCGCGCTTTGCCCCGCATCCCCCGCATCCGCCGCATCCCCCGCATCCCGCGCGCACCGCGCGTCCCCCGCATCCGCCCCCACACCACGCGCAGCGGCCCCCTCACGCGATGGCGAGGGGGCCGCTGTGCGGGTGGGAACCGCTGGGGCTACTGCAAGAAGTCGCCCGCGATGTTCTGGGCGACCCGCTCCAGGAGGGGACCCGCGTTGGCCATGCACTGGGCCGGGTCGGGCTCCAGGTCGGTCAGCGCGTAGGCGCGGCGGATGCCGGCCTGGCCGAGTTGGCCGGGTTGCAGGGCGAGGCGGCCGCACACCGCGACGACCTCGATACCGGCCGCGCGGGCCGCCGCCGCGACGCCGGCCGGGGCCTTGCCGTGCAGGGTCTGCTCGTCGAGCGAGCCCTCGCCGGTGATCACCAGGGTGGCCCTGGCCAGGGCGGGCGCGAAGCCCAGCACGTCGAGCATGACCTCGATGCCCGGCCGGAACGCGGCGTCGAGCGCGACCAGCGCGCCGTAGCCGATGCCGCCGGCCGCGCCGGCTCCCGGGGCGAGCGCCGCCTCGGCGGCCTTCGCGCCGAGCACGCCTTCGAGGACCTTCGCGTAGTGGGCCAGGGCCGCGTCCAGGGTCGCCACGTCCTCGGGCGACGCGCCCTTCTGCGGCCCGTAGACCGCGGGGGCCCCCTTCGGACCGGTCAGCGGATTGTCGACATCGCTGGCGAGGACGAGCTCCACGTCCTTGAAACGGGCGTCGAGCCCCGAGAGGTCGGCCGTCGCGAGGTCGGCGAGCCCGCCACCACCGGGGCCGACGGGTTCGCCCGCGGCGTCCAGGAAGCGGGCGCCGAGCGCGGCGAGCATGCCGGCCCCGCCGTCGGTCGTCGCGCTGCCGCCCACACCGAACACGATGGTCCTCGCACCCGCCTCCAGGGCAGCGAGCAGCAGCTCACCGGAGCCGTACGTGCTGGCCGTGAGCGCCGCGAAGACGCCGTCGGGAAGGTGCTGGAGCCCGGAGGCCTCCGCCATCTCGACCACGGCCACACCGTCGCGCACCGCGTACGCGGCGGTCACGGGGGTGCCGAGCGGTCCGGTGACCCGAGCCTCACGGCGCTCGAAGCCCGCCGCCACCGCGGCCGCCACCGTGCCGTCACCGCCGTCGGCGACCGGCAGGGTCTCGACCCGCAGATCCGGGACGACCCGCCGCAGCCCGGCCGTCACCCGCTCCGCGACCTGTACGGCCGTGAGCGAGCCCTTGAACTTGTCCGCCGCTACGAGTACGCGGGCGGTCTCCAAAACTGCGCCGTCCGTCACCTTGCTATCCCTTGCTTTCGAACAGGCAGTCGCGCCGCTTCAGACCCTATCCGCCCGGCGCGCGCCTGCCCATAGCTGCCCGGATCCACCGGCGGCGCGCCACCCCGCAAAATGCTGAGATTCCGCACCATAGTGGGGCGCCATGAGCATGGATTCGATCGATCATTCAGGCTCCGGCAGCCCGCCGGACGACTCGGCCCCGGGCCCCGCCCCCTCCCCCGACCGCACGGTGATCACCGTCGGCGTGCTCGCGGTGGCGGCCGTCGTCGCCTGGGCGGCCCTGGGCAAGAGCTCGTTCGACGACGCCTCGTCGACGGCGCTCGCCTGGGTGCTCGACAACTTCGCCTGGCTCTTCGTGGTCGCCGCCGACACCTTCCTGGTGCTGTGCGTGGTCCTCGCCATCAGCCGCTTCGGGCGGATCAGGCTGGGCGCCGACGACTCCGAGCCGGAGTTCACCCAGGTGGCCTGGATCGCGATGATGTTCAGTGCCGGCATGGGCATCGGCCTGATGTTCTACGGGGTCGGCGAACCGCTCACCCACTTCCTCAGCCCGCCCCCGGCGACCGGCGCCCAGCCCGGCACGGGCGATGCCGCCCGCACGGCCCTGGAGTACTCCTTCTTCCACTGGACGCTCACCCCCTGGGCGATCTACGGCATCGCGGGCCTGGCACTGGCGTACGCGGGCTTTCGCAAGCAGCGCGGCAACCGGCTCTCCTCCGCCTTCGTCCCCCTCATCGGCGCGCGGCGGGCGGACGGCCTGCCGGGCAAGTGCATCGACCTGCTCGCCGTCTTCGCGACCGTCTTCGGCACCGCGACCAGCCTGGGTCTCGGGGCGCTCCAGGTCGCCGAGGGCCTGGACATCACGTCGGGCGTCGACAACTCGCGGACGACTCAACTCGTCATCATCGCCGCGCTGTCGGCGGCCTTCGTGCTCTCCGCCTTCTCGGGACTGCACAAGGGGGTGAAGTGGCTGTCCACCATCAACCTCGTGCTCGCCGCGGTGCTGATGCTCTTCGTCTTCCTGCTCGGCCCCAGCGTGTACATCCTCGACACCATCCCCGCCTCGATCGGCGGCTATCTGCACGATCTGCTGCCCATGGCCAGCCGCACCGGCGCCTTCACCGACCGCGCGTGGCTGGGCGCCTGGACGGTGTTCTACTGGGCGTGGTGGCTGTCCTGGGCGCCGTTCGTCGGCACCTTCATCGCCCGGATCTCACGCGGCCGCACGATCCGCGAGTTCCTGATCGGGGTGCTTCTCGTGCCGAGCGGGGCGACCGTCATCTGGTTCTGTGTCATGGGCGGCACCGCGATCCGGCTCGAATCCACGGCCGCCGCCGACCTCGCGGGCGCGGTGAAGGACGGCGCCGAGGCCTCGCTCTTCGCGATGCTGGACGCGCTGCCGCTCGGCACGGTCACCTCCTACCTCGCGATGGTGCTCGTCATGACCTACTTCGTCACCAGCGCGGACTCGGCCTCCCTGGTGATGGGCTCGCTCACCAGCCGTGGCTCGCTGCACCCGCCGACGTGGCTCGTGGTGATGTGGGGTGTCCTGATGGCGGCGGTCGCCGCTGTCCTGCTCGTCGCGGGCGGCCTCAAGTCGCTCCAGACGGCGACGATCCTGGTGGCGCTGCCCTTCGTCCTGGTGATGCTGGCCCTGTGCTGGTCGCTGGTCAGGGAACTGCGCGAGGACCCGGGCGCCGGGCCCTCGCGCCACGGCGCCCTGCACGGACTGCGCGACGCGGTACGGACGATGGTCGGCGACGCGATCAGCGAGCAGGCCTCCCCGCTGCATCCCCGCCTTCGGCGAGCCGCCAAGTCCCGTACGGGCGACGACGGTTCGGCTCCGCCCCTGCCCTGAGCAGGGGCTCCCGCCCCGCCGGCCCCGGGACCCGCTCAGAGGCCCAACGAGCTCTTCAGAAAGTCGAGTTCGAGCCGGAGCAGGGTGTCCGCGACGCCTTCCCCGGCCACGACGTGCCCCAGCCCCGGCAGCAACAGCAGCTGGTGGGGCCGCCCCGCGGCGAGCAACCGCGCCGACAGACGCAGCGTATGTGCCGGGGCCACATTGTCGTCGGCGAGTCCGTGTACGAGCATCAGCGGGCGGGTCAGGTTCTCGGCGAGGGGCAGCAAGGAGCTGCGCTCGTAGTCGAGCGGCCTGAGGTGCGGGTGGCCGAGGTAGCGCTCCTCCCAGTACGTGTCGTACAGGCGCCGGTCGGTGGGGGGTGCCCCCGCGACCGCCGCGTGGAACACGTCGGGACGGCGCAGCACGGCGCCGGCGGCGAGATAGCCACTGAACGACCAGCCCCGGATGCCCACGCGCGCCAGGTCCAGGGCGTCGCACCGGTCGGCGGCGGCGGACAGCGCGTCGATCTGGTCGTCGAGGACGGGGCCGAGCCGGTCGCCCACAATGGCCCGCTGCCACCGCACCCCTCGCCCGGGGGTCCCCCGCCCGTCTGTGGCCAGCACGGCGAACCCGTGCTCGGCGAACCACTGGCACACCATGGTGTACCAGGCGTGCGCCATCGTCACGACCTGCATGCCGGGTCCGGCGTACGGGCTGAGCAGCACAGGCAGTTTCGACATGCCGGGCTCGTACCAGGACGGCAGGTGCAGCCGACTGCGCAACTGCCGCTTCCCCAACGACAGATGGGACGGCCGCGGCGTGACCGACGGCCGTTCCGCCACGACCGCGATGCCGCCCACCGCCTCCCCGCCCCGCAATACCGTCACCGTGTGCCCGTCCAGGGTTCTGCTGTCCACCACGAGGGTGTCGCCCCCGGCCGCCACCGTGTGCACTCCCGGGGTGTGGGTCAACCGCTCGAAGCCCTGCCCCGGCTCGTACGCCCAGACATGCGTTTGGGTCGGCTCCTCACTCGCGGTGAACAGCACCCGTTCGCCCACGGCTCCCAGCACCGCGCGGACCTGGAGCCCGGCCGGAGCCAGGACGTCACCCACCCGGATCGTGCGCTCGTCGCCACGGACCTCGGGGAGCACCACCACCCCCGCGGCGGTGTGCAGCGGAGCACCCGGCGGACATTCGACCCATGCGTCATCGGTCAGCCGCGCCAGCCGCTCCACGGCCCCTGTCGCGGGATCGGCCCGCAGTACCCACACCGTCTTCTGATCCCGGGTCTGAAGGCTGACGACCGGCCCCACGCTCTGCCACGCGGCACTGACGACATACTCGAAGCCGAGCCCCCAGCTGCCGGCCGGAGCATCCATCGCAGGTGCCTGACACGGCAGTTGTACGGGCGTGAGTTGTACGGGCGTGCGGCCGACGGTGACCTTCACCAGGTGCAGCGAGGTGACCGCGTTGGCCGTGCCCGCCGCCGGATACGGTACCGACCGGGGTGCCCGGCCGGGATTCGCGGGATCGCTCAGCCACCACCGCTCCACACCGGACGTGTCCACCCGGGCGACGAGCAGCGCGTCGCTGTCCGGAGACCACCAGTGGCCGCGCGTCCTGCCGATGGACTCCTCGGCGGTGTGGTCGGGCAGCCCGTAGGTGACGTCCGCGGTCTCGGGCACGGCGAGCGGCCGGTCCCTCGTCCCGTCGGTGCCCACCACGCGCAGGGCGCCTCGGGTGACGTAGGCGATCAGGGTCCCGTCCGGGGACGGCCGGGGATCGCGCACCGGGCCGTCGACGGGGATACGACGCGGCGGGCCGCCGTCCGTACGCACCGTCCACAGTGAGCCGTCGAGGACGTACGCGACCACGCGAACCCGGCGATCCGTCGCGTAGGACACCACGCCGGCCGAGCGGGATGTCGGGACGGAAGCCTCGGCAGCAGTCTGGCCGGGCGCGCTGGGCCGCGCGGCGGGCGCGCTGGGCCGGGTGCCGGGCGCGCTGGGCCGGGTGCCGGGCCCGATGGGCTGGGTGCCGGGCCCGATGGGCTGGGTGCCGGGCCGCGCCCGCCCGGCAAGGATCCGCTCGTTCCCGCCCTCGTACACCCACAACAGGGCGCGCGGATCGACGCCGGATTCCGACCGGAGGAACAGCACCCGGTCACCGTCCGGGGAGACGGTGAAGTCGCGCGGGACGCCGAGCGAGAAGCGGCGGGTGCGGGCGAACTGGCGGGGAAAGCCTTCAATATCCATGATCTTCCGTCTCTGCGAGGGATCGGTCGGCGGGCATGCCGTGCAACCGGTACGGCGATGTGGGGGGCGGGCCGGGGAGGTGACCGCACACGAAAAAGGCTCCAGGTCGATGACCTGGAGCCTGCAACTCGATTGTGTGGTGGGGCGCGTGGCGTCCCCATCGACGTTCGCTCGGCGCGTGAACACAGCCGAGTGCGAAGGATCTTAGCACCGTCGAATCCGGCCCGACCAGGCACTACGGCCAACTCCGTGCGCCACGAAGGGCGTACGGCGCCGCACAAGCCCCCGGACGTCACGCTTCACGCCCACCGAACGGGCCTCCCCCCCATGGGCACCTGCTGATGCTCTTGAAGTCCCGTACGAGTGACGGCAGTTCGTTCCGCCATCAGGCGCGGAGAGCGCCGACCGCCGCGCCCGGCGTACCGGGCTGACCACGCCCTCTACCCTTCTCGGCATGACGACCGACAACCTCGCCGCCCCCGACAACGACTACGCCACGTACATCGCCGGCCTCCCCCGGGTCCTCGCCGGAGCAGCCGCCCTGTTCCGGGACGACGAGGGCCGGGTGCTGCTCGTCGAGCCCAACTACCGCGAGGGCTGGGCCCTGCCCGGCGGGACCATCGAGTCCGACACGGACGAGACCCCGCGCCAGGGCGCCCGCCGCGAAACCCTCGAAGAGATCGGCCTCGACGTGGAGTTGGGCCGGCTGCTCGCGGTCGACTGGGTGCACGGGGCGGCCCGTCCGCCGATCGTTGCCTACCTCTATGACGGCGGCGTCCTCGGCGACGACCGCCTGCGGGCGATCCGCCTCCAGGAGGAGGAACTTCTCTCCTGGCGCCTGGCCCCCCGCGAGGACCTGCCCACACACCTTCCTTCCGCACTCTGCGGCCGGGTGCTGGCGGCCCTTGATGTGCTTGCGGAGGGCGGGGGCACGGCGGAACTGGAGAACGGACAGCGGGTGATCTGACAGAACTCGCATCTCGTTATAACGGTGGACCACTGGCAAACTGACGCCGCACAGGCATACGGTCGTGGCTTCATGAACAATGTGGACGACGCAGGGAAGGCGCTGCGGCGATGACCAGCCCTTTCTGCCCGGAGGGCGACCGCGGTTGCCTTCGCCTGGTCCTTGCCGTCCCATTCGCCCTACTCACCGTCATTGCCGCGTTCTTCTGCCGGGCGGCGGTGACCACCCACCCATCCGGGTCCTGGGACCGCGACGCGTACACGGGCATCGTCCTGTCGTGTGTCCTTGCGATCGGGGCAGCCGGCGCAGCCGTGCTGTTGTGGGTGCTGCCGTCGGTGCGTCGGGTCATGCCGGTGTGGTGGGTAGGGCCGGTCCTGTTGATCGCAATCATTGCAGGAGCGCGCTGGGTGACGAGCACGTGAGTTCGCTCCCTCTGAGTTTCCCCGCCTCTACGCCGCGCCCTGCACCAGCTTTGTCACCGGCTCCCGGGCCGCCCGCCGGATTTCACGACCCTGTTCTGCATCGGCGTCACGGTCTCTTGGCGAGAAATGCGCGCTGTGCGTGCGATGTCGCCCAGCACAGTTGGCCTGGCACCACGCTGAGCAAGCGGCTCGGTGCGGGGTATCGCAGTTGCGCCGAATTCGGCTCGACCTCTCGATCTGGCGCGACGCCGAGGGCCCCAGGAGCAGCGACCGGCCACCGAGGGCCCGGGGCCCGCGGCGCGGGCCCGGGTGTCAGTGGGCCGGCCGCCCGTCGGTCATGACCGGTGCAGTGCGGAGCGGCCCGCGAAGCGTGCCGATGCGCCCAACTCCTCCTCGATCCGGATCAGTTGGTTGTACTTCGCGGTGCGGTCGGAGCGGGAGAGCGATCCTGTTTTGATCTGGCCGCAGCCGGTCGCCACCGCCAGATCCGCGATGGTGGTGTCCTCGGTCTCGCCCGAGCGGTGTGACATGACCGCCGTCCAGCCCGCCTCGTGGGCCGTGGCCACCGCGGCCAGGGCCTCGCTGAGGGTCCCGATCTGATTGACCTTGATCAGGACCGAGTTGCCGACGCCGGTGCGGATGCCCTCGCGCAGCAGCGTCTCGTTGGTGCAGAACACGTCGTCGCCCGTGAGCTGACAGCGGTCGCCGACGCGGGCGGTCAGCTCGCGCCACCCGTCCAGGTCGTTCTCGGCCATCGGGTCCTCGATGGAGACGATCGGGTAGGCGTCGATGAGCCCGACCAGGTGGTCGGCGTGCTCGGAGGGGGTGCGGCGCACGCCCTCGCCCGTGTAGTCGTACACCCCGTCGCGGAAGAACTCCGACGACGCCGGGTCCATGATCAGGCCGATGTCGGCGCCGGGCCGGTAACCGGTGCGCTCGATGGCGCGCATCACGAAGTCGAGCGCCTCCTCCGCCGTACGCAACGCGGGCGCGAAGCCGCCCTCGTCGCCGACGCCCGTGGAGTGCCCGGCGGCCAGCAGATCGCGCCGCAGGGTGTGAAAGACCTCGCTGCCCATGCGGACCGCTTCGGCGAAGGTGTCAGCGCCGAGGGGCGCGATCATGAACTCCTGAAAATCCAGCGGATTGTCGGCGTGGGCGCCGCCGTTGACGATGTTCATCATCGGCAGGGGCAACAGATGGGCGTCGGCGCCGCCGAGGTAGCGGTACAGGGGAAGGCGGTGGGCCGCGGCGGCGGCCTTGGCTGCCGCGAGGGAGACGCCGAGGATGGCGTTGGCGCCGAGCCGGGACTTCGTGGCGGTGCCGTCCAGGGCGACCAGCGCAGCGTCCAGACCCGCCTGGTCCGCCGCGTCCCGGCCGCGCACCAACGCCGCGATCTCGCCGTTGACATGGGCCACCGCGCGGTCGACGCCCTTGCCGTGCCAGCGCGCCGCATCCCCGTCACGCAGTTCCACGGCCTCACGGGCGCCGGTGGACGCGCCGGAGGGGACGGCCGCACGGCCCAGGGATCCGTCCGCCAGAACGACGTCGACCTCGACCGTGGGGTTGCCCCGGCTGTCGATGATCCGGCGGGCGGTGACGGTCTCGATGGCGACCGTCTCGATGGTGGTGTTCCCGGCGGGGGCGTTCTCGGGGGTGGTGTGCTTGAGGGTGGCGTCGATGGTTTCGGCTGCCTCGTTGGACATGGGAGGTCCTTCCCGTTGTCTTCTGCCGTGCCCCTGGCTGCGACAACGCTGGCGCTGGGCCCGACGTGGTCGAACCTTACAGCAATGCTGCTCAGTTTTGCTGTACAGCATCGCTGTACAGATCAGCGGCACAGCCGTGCTGGTCAGCGGGGTAAAGTGCCGTATGCCCACCCCGGAAGCCGCCGCCATCGCCGCCGAACTGCGCACCGCGATGGGCAAGCTCACGCGGCGCGTCAAGCACGAGGACCGCATTCCGCTGGGGCAGGCCGCCGTGCTCGGCGCACTCGACCGCAATGGCGCCATGACCACCAGCGATCTCGCCGTCGATCAGCGCGTACGCCCCCAGTCGATGGCCAGATCGGTGGGGCTGCTCATGGAACAGGAGCTGATCACGCGCCGGGCTCACCCCACGGACGGCCGCAAGTCGCTGGTCGAGCTGTCGGACGCGGGGCGGGCCGCGCTCGAAGCGGAGCGCGGCCGCAGGGCGGGCTGGCTCGCACAGGCCATCGAGGCCGAACTCACGGACACGGAGCGGGCGTTGCTCGCACAGAGCGCCGCCCTCCTGGAACGCCTCGCCGCTCGTTGACCTCCGGCAGACGGCGTCGCATCGCCGGACGGGTCAGAAAAGCGCGTCGTCCCTCTCCCCCCGCTCGAACGCCAGCAGCCGCTGCTTGCGGTCGAGGCCGCCGCCGTAGCCGGTGAGGCTGCCGTTCGCGCCGATGACACGATGGCAGGGCACGATGATGCCGACCGGATTTTTGCCGTTGGCCAGGCCCACCGCGCGGGAGGCGTTGGGATTGCCGAGGGCTTCGGCGAGTTCGCCGTAGGAACGGGTCTCGCCGTACGGGATCTGCTGGAGCCGGCGCCAGACGCGCTGCTGGAACAGGGTGCCCACCATGTTCAAGTCCAGCTCGAACAGGGTGAGTTCGCCGGCGAAGTACGCCTCCAGCTGACGAATGACCTCGGGGAAGGGTCCACCGCCGTCGCGCTCGCCGAAGGTGTCCTCGGGCGGGCGGTGGCGCTGGCCCACCATGTACAGGCGGCTCAGGACGCCGTCCGCCGCGACGAGCGTGAGCGGTCCGTAGGGGCTGTCGATGACGGTGTGCGTGATGCGCACGGCTGAACTTCCTTACGCGGGCAGGTAGTTGATGGCATGGTCCTCGGTCGCCCAGAGATACTGGACGGCGTAGGCACGCCAGGGCCGCCAGGCGGCGGCGCGCGCGGTGAGCGCGGCGGGGGTGGAGGGGAGTCCGAGGTGCTGGGCGGCCCGGCGCATGCCGAGGTCGGTGGGCAGGAAGGCGTCCGGGTCGCCGAGCGCCCGCATCGCGATCGCCTCGACGGTCCAGGGGCCGAAGCCGGGCAGCTCCATCAGCTGGGCGCGGGCCAGGTCCCAGTCGCTGTCCAGGCCGAGCTTGAGGGTGCCGTCGGCGAGCGCGGCGACGAGCGTGGTGAGGGTGGTGCGGCGGCTGCGCGGCAGGGCCAGGGTCTCGGGATCGATCTCCGCGAGTTGGGCCGGCGTCGGAAAGAGGTGGGTGAGGCCACCCGTCGGGTCGTGGACGGTGTGGCCGTGCGCGACCACCAGCCGGGCGGCGTGGGTGCGGGCGGCGGCCGTCGAGACCTGCTGGCCGAGCACCGCCCGCACCGCGAATTCGGCGGCGTCGACCGTACGCGGCACCCGGCGTCCCGGCGCCTTGTCGACCAGCGGCGCGAGCAGCGGATCGGTGCGCAGCCGGTCGTCCACGGCGACGGGGTCGGCATCAAGGTCGAGCATCCAGCGGCATCTGCTGATGGCGATGGTGAGGTCGCGCAGATCCGTGAGGTGCAGTACGCAGCCGATGTGCTCGGGCTGGGGGGTGAGCTCCGCGATGCCGTGCCCGTACGGGAGGGACAGCGTGCGCCGGAACGACCCGTCGCGCCATTCCTCCACTCCGGGAACGCCTGTCGCGGCGAGATGGCCGAAGAGGTTGTCCGGGGTGAGCGGGGCCCGGAAGGGCAGCCGCAGGGTGATCGCGCCGGGCGTCTGGCGGGTGATGCCGCGTGCGGCGCGGGTCCGCAGCTCGGTCGGGGCGAGCGCGAAGACCTCCCTGACGGTGTCGTTGAAGGTACGGATCGAGGAGAACCCGGCGGCGAAGGCGACCTCGGCCATGGGCAGCGGGGTCGTCTCGATGAGGAGCCGCGCGGTCTGCGCGCGCTGCGCCCTGGCCAGGGCGAGGGGGCCCGCGCCCAGCTCGGCGAGCAGCTGGCGTTCGATCTGGCGGGCGCTGTAGCCGAGGCGGGCCGCGAGCCCCGGGACGCCCTCGCGGTCCACGACCCCGTCCCGGATGAGCCGCATGGCACGGGCGACGGTGTCGGCGCGCGCGTTCCACTCGGGCGAGCCGGGTGTGGTGTCGGGCCGGCACCGCTTGCAGGCCCGGAATCCGGCCTGCTGACAGGCGGCCGCGCTCGGGTAGAAGGTCATGTTCTCGACCTTGGGCGGCACGACCGGGCAGCTGGGCCGGCAGTAGATGCGGGTGGTCAGGACGGCGGTGAAGAACCACCCGTCGAAGCGGGCGTCCTTGGACTGGACGGCGCGTACGCAGCGGTCGGTGTCGGTGTGCATCGGGGTGGGGGCTACGGGGGCCATGCGTCCAGCATCCGGCACGTCGGGGGTCCTCGCTGGCGAGAATCCGACATGGGCCTTGCGGCCGGGGTGGGGTGGGGAGGGGTTGCTTCGGCCTCCACCCGGCCGGCCCGCGTGTTCCCGGCTCCGCCGGGTGCCGGGTGCGGGTGCCGGGTTGCCGGGTGCCGGGTGCCGGGTGCGCGTGTGGCTGTGGGCCGGTCCAGTGCGGGTGGCAGTTGGGTGCTCGCGCAGTTCCCCGCGCCCCTGACACCCTTGGACGAGTGCGGGTCGTGGCGGGTTGCTCGCGCCGTTCCTCGCGCCCCTGAGCAGCTGGGCGTCTCGCACGCCGGTCGGGTGCGGGGCGTCGTGCGTTGCTCGTGCAGTCCCTGCGGCGGTCGTTGCTCGGGGGTCAAGTCGTGAGGGCTCGTTCGAAGGCCTCGTACGCCGGCTCGTCGAACAGGACGAAGCGGATCTCCCTCAGCGGAGCGTCCCCGTGGGAACGGGCGGTGGTGATCGCGATGTCGGCGCCGTTGCCGATCGGCCAGCCGTAGATGCCCGTCGAGATCGCCGGGAAGGCGATGGTCTCGGCGCCCAGCGTTCGTGCGAGGGCGAGGGATTCGCGGTAGCAGGAGGCCAGCAGCGCGGAGCGGTCCTCGGTCTTCGACCAGACCGGGCCGACGGTGTGGATCACATGGCGGGCGGGGAGCCTCCCTGCCGTCGTGACGACCGCTTGGCCGGTCCTCAGGCCCTTGCCGTACTGCGAGGCCCGCAGCTCGCGGCACTCGGCCAGGATGGCCGGCCCGCCGCGCCGGTGGATCGCGCCGTCCACCCCGCCGCCGCCGAGCAGCGAGGAGTTCGCGGCGTTGACGATGACGTCCACCGTCTGCTCGGTGATGTCGCCGCGCACCAGGACGATCCGCGCCCGCGTCGATGTCATCGCCGGCCCGCCTTCCGCAGGCTGCGCCACACGGCCTTCGCGGCGTTGTGTCCCGACATGCCGTGCACGCCCGGGCCCGGCCAGGCGGCCGACGAACACAGGAACACCGACGGGTGCCGGGTCGCGTACGGGAACAGGGAGATCTTGGGGCGGAGCAGCAGCTGGAGGCCGCGGGCCGCGCCGCAGGCGATGTCGCCGCCCACGTAATTGGCGTTGCGCGCGGCCAGTTGGGGCGGGCCCGCGGTCGCACGGGCCAGGACGCGATCGCGGAAGCCGGGGGCGAACCGCTCGATCTGCCGCTCGATGGCGTCCGTGAAGTCGCCTTCCCATCCGTTGGGCACGTGTCCGTACGCCCAGAACACGTGCTTGCCCTCGGGCGCCCGGGAGGCGTCGACGAGGCTCGGCTGGGCCGTGATCAAGAAGGGTGTCTCGGGGGCCGTGCCGCCCGATGCCTGGCTCAGGGCGGCCCCGATGTCCCGGCTCGACGGGCCGATCTGGACGGTCCCGGCCGACCGGGCCTCCTTCGCGGTCCAGGGCACGGGCCCGTCCAGGGCGTAATCGATCTTGAATACGGCGGCGCCGTACTTGTAGCCGTCGTAGGCCCCGCCCAGGCCCGCGATCCGGGCGAGGGCGGTCGGCGAGGTGTCGAAGAGGTAGGCGCGGGCCGGGGGCAGATCGTCCAGGCGCCTGACCTCGAACCCGGTGTGGACGACTCCGCCCTGGTCCAGCAGGTACCCGGTGAGGGCGTCCGAGATCGCCTGGGATCCCCCGCGCGGCAGCGGCCAGCCGTTCTCGTGCGCGGCGAGCGCGAAGAGCATGCCGACCCCGGCGGTGGCGATGCCGCCCAGAGGGGCGATGACATGGGCGACGAGCCCGGCCATCAGGGCGCGCGCCCGGTCGTCGCGGAAGCGGCGCATCAGCCAGCTGTACGGCGGCAGCCCCACGGTCCCGAACCGGGCGAGACCAACGGGATCGCGTGGCAGGGCGGTGAGCGGCAGCGACATGAAGTCCCGTGCCAGGACGTCCCATGTGCCGAGGTAGGGGGCCATCAGACGGCGGTACGTGCCGGCGTCGCGCGGCCCGAAGGACGCCGCGGTCTCGGCGACCGAGCGGGACAGCACGGCGGCCGTGCCGTCGTCGAAGGGGTGCGCCATCGGCAGCTCGGGGTGGAGCCAGTCGAGCCCGTACCGCTCAAGTGGCATGGCGCGGAAGGCGGGAGAGCCGATGCCCAGCGGGTGGACCGCCGCGCACGGGTCGTGGCGGAAGCCGGGGAGGGTCAGCTCCTCGGTCCGTGCGCCGCCGCCCACGGTGTCCTTGGCCTCGAAGACCTCGACGCTCAGCCCCCTCCTGGCCAGTTCGACGGCGGCGGTCAGCCCGTTGGGTCCCGCCCCCACGACGACTGCATCGAGCATCGACGGCACCTCGGACTCCTCACGCCACGACCAGGGCCCCCAGGATATTCCGGTGCGCCGACAATCCGGCCGCGGGTAGCCTCCGGCCGGTGAACCCGCCCCTGGACCGTGCCTTCCGCCACCGCGTCCGCGAGGTCGCCGAGCGCCTTGCCGAGGTCCCCGGGGTGGTGGCCGTCGCCCTCGGCGGCAGCCGCGCCCGCGGCACGCACCGGCCGGACTCCGACTGGGACCTGGGCGTCTACTACCGCGGTGACCTGGACGTGGCGGCGCTGACGCGGCTGGCCGGACGGGTCACGGGCGCCCCCGTCGAGGTCGCGGGCCCGGGCGGCTGGGGGCCCTGGGTGAACGGCGGCGCCTGGCTGACGCTCGACGGCGTCGCGGTCGACTGGATCCTGCGCGACCTCGACCGGGTCGAGGGAGTGTGGGCGGACTGCCTCGCCGGCCGGTACGAGGTGGGGGTCCAGCCCGGCCACCCGCTGGGTTTCTGGTCCCCCGCCTACCCCGGGGAGGTCGCGCTCGGCCACGTACTGGCCGATCCGCGTGGCGAGTTGACGGCCCTTCAGGCCCTGACGCGGCGCTACCCCGAGCCGCTGCGGACGGCGCTGGTCGCCGCTGCCTGGGAGGCGGAGTTCTGTGTGACGGCCGCGCGGAAGTCGGTGGGCGCGGGCGACGCGCTGCATGTGTCGCTCTGTCTGTCCCGGGCCCTCGGCGTGCTGGCCCAGTCGCTGCACGCCCATCACCGGCGCTGGCTGCTCAACGAGAAGGGCGCGCTGGCCTCGGCGGCCGCTCTGCCCGCGGCGCCTGCGGGGTTCGCGCTGCGGTCGGCTGCGGCCCTGACCGGCCTCGACATCGAGGCCGTGGACGTCGCGGGCGCCCTTGTGCACGACGTACGGGCAGCTCTGTCCTGACGGGCGCGGGGCGCGGGGTGCAGGGCGCCGCGTGCCGGGCGCGGGTGCTGGGTGCCGCGTGCCGGGCGCGGGTGCTGGGTGCCGCGTGCCGGGCGCCGCGTGCCGGATGCCGGGCGCTCGGCCGGTCCTACGGGGTTGGGCGCCGGGCGGCTCGGCCGGTCCAAGGGCGGTGGGGCGCCGGGCGGCCGGTACGACGGCGGTGGGCGCTCGATGGGCCGCCCAGCGCCGTCGAAGGGCTCAGGCAGCGCCCGTCGGGCTCGCCTCCCCCGTCAGGAGGCCACGCACCCGTTCCGCCGTCGCCGCGTCGCGTGCCGCGGTGAAGGGCAGCGCGTTGCCCCCGGCGATTCGAAACGGCACCCCGGCGACCGTGGTCTGCGCGCCGCCCGCCTCGGCGACCAGGAGCAGACCCGCCGCGTGGTCCCAGGCGTACTCCCAGGTGAACACCAGCGCGTCCAGCTCGCCGCGGGCGATCGCCAGGTACTCCAGGCCGGCCGAGCCGCAGGGCACCGCCTCCACGCCCTCGGTGCGCAGGCTGAGCAGGGCGTGCTTCTGCTCGGGCGTCGTGTAGTCCGGATGGGACGTGGCGACCCGCAGCGCCGCGCCGGGTGCGGGTGAACCGGCGTGCAGCGGCTCGCCGTTGAGGGTGGCGCCCCGGCCGCGGATCGCCACGGCCATCTCGTCGAGCGCGGGTGCGTAGGTCCAGGAGGCCAAAAGCTCACCCCGGTGGGCGAGGGCGACCAGGGTGCAGAATCCGGCTTCGCCCCGGACGAACTGCCGGGTGCCGTCGACCGGGTCGACGATCCACACCGGCGCGTCGCCGCGTATCGCCTCGTAGACCGCCGGGTCGGCGTGCACGGCCTCCTCGCCGACGACCACCGAGCCCGGAAGTATCGCGGTGAGGGCGGCGGACAGATGCTCCTCCGCGAGCCGGTCGGCCACCGTCACGAGGTCGTGCGGGCCGTTCTTCTCGACGATCTCGTGCACGGCCAGCTGCCGGAAACGCGGCATGATCTCGTCGGCCGCCGCCTTGCGGACCGCTTCTTCCACCGCTGTCGGATCACCTGCGAGAAAACCTTCGTCGATCATGCCTCCAGCAAAGCACGCGCCACTGACAACCGACGAGCGGCGCCGGAATACCGGGGGTCCGATTACCGTTGAGCCCGCTCGGAGCAGAGGGAGGCACAACGGTGCACGGCGAATACAAGGTCCCCGGCGGCAAGCTCGTCGTCGTCGATCTGGACGCGCGCGACGGCGTCCTGCGAGACGTACGGGTCGCGGGTGACTTCTTCCTCGAACCCGACGAGGCGATCGAGGCGATCAACGGGGCTCTCGAAGGCGCCCCCGCCGACACCACGGCGGCCGGCCTGGCCGCCCGCATCGAGGCGGCCCTGCCGCCCGGCACCACCATGTACGGATTGTCGTGCGACGGCGTCGCGGTCGCCGTGCGCCGGGCGCTCGCCCATGCCACGGACTGGAACGACTACGACTGGCAGCTGATCCACGACGGCCCGCAGTCGCCCGCGCTGCACATGGCGCTCGACGAGGTGATCACCGCCGAGGTCGCGGCCGGCCGGCGCCCGCCGACGCTGCGGGTGTGGGAGTGGGGCGCGCCCGCGGTGGTCATCGGCAGCTTCCAGTCGCTGCGCAACGAGGTCGACCCCGAGGGCACCGAACGGCACGGCATCACGGTCGTGCGGCGGATCAGCGGCGGCGGCGCCATGTTCATCGAGCCCGGCAACACCATCACGTACTCGCTGTCCGTGCCGGACGCCCTCGTGCAGGGCCTGTCCTTCGCGGACAGCTACGCCTACCTCGACGACTGGGTCCTCGGGGCGCTCGGCGACCTGGGCGTCAAGGCCTGGTACCAGCCGCTCAACGACATCGCGACCGACGCCGGCAAGATCGCGGGCGCGGCGCAGAAGCGGATGGTCGCGGACGACGGCGCGGTGCTGCACCACGTGACGATGGCGTACGACATCGACGCGGACAAGATGCTGGACGTGCTGCGCATCGGCAAGGAGAAGCTGTCCGACAAGGGCACGAAGAGCGCGAAGAAGCGTGTCGATCCGCTGCGCCGGCAGACCGGGCTGCCGCGCGAGGCCGTGATCGAGCGGATGATCGCGTCGTTCCGCTCCCGGTACGGTCTGTCCGAAGGCAGGGTCACGGACGAGGAGATGGCGCGGGCCCGTGAGCTCGCGGCGGCCAAGTTCGCCACCGAGGAGTGGACGGCGCGCGTGCCGTAGGCAGCACGCCATAGGCAGAACGCCGTTGGCAGAATGAGGAGCTGTGCGTGGCCAAGGTGTCGCTGCGGCTGGACGGGCCCGCCGTGCCGGCGCTGCGCGTGCGGACCGCGTCCGGAGGGCGGCTGATGCTGTGTCAGGGCGCCGACCCGGTCCTGTTCGCGGTCCAGCGGGCCGGCCATCGGGGGCTGCACTACGCACGGACCGGCCGTTTCGTCTCGCCCGTCCCGCCGCTGCGGGCCGCCCTCGCCCGCTCGTTCCATGCCTCACCGCACGGGTGGGGCCGCTGGGCGCACCACTTCGCGTCCGCCTTGCGCGGGAGCGCCAACGGCCCTGTGCACCAAGGGGATTGGCAGCTGGTGCGCTCGTTGCCGAACTGGTTCGCCGACGTCAACTGGCCCAAGCTGCTCGCGCACGATCCCGATCGGGGCCATCTCACCTGGTTCGGCTACGGCGACCCCGTGGAGGACGCCCGCGATCTGCTGCCCCTGCGCCGGCTGTCCGCGCCGGACGCCCCGCGGGTCAAGGCCTACCGGCGCCAGTACCGCGAGGGCGTGCGGGCGCCGGTGCTCCTGTGGTGGGTCAGCGGGCTCAACTCCCCCGTCGTCCTGGACGGCCACGACCGCCTGACGGCCGCGCTCGCGGAGGGCGGCCGTCCCGACCTCGTCGTCCTGACCCGTGCGATGCCGGACGGCTGGGCCGGGCAGGCCGCACGCCGGCGCATCCAGGCGTACGCGGACCACGTCTCGGCCCGTGAGGCGGAGGGCGGGCCGCTCGCCACCCTGCTCATCGCGCACGAGTCCCGCCGGTTCGCGGCCGACCTCACCGCCCTCGACGACCGCGCCGACCTCACCCGCGGCTGGCCCCTGCCGGGCGGCCCGGGGGCCTGGCAGGAGGCCGTCGACACCTACGTACCGGGCTGGGCACCGGGCCCCGAGGACTGACGGCGCGCGGCGGGGGTCCCGGCCGACAGCACGACGTACAGCAGCAGCGCCGAGCCGAGGCCCACCGCCCAGCCGTAGTCCGCGAGCGGCCTCAGGAAGGGGATGAGCCCGCCCGTGGGGAAGGGGCCCGCCTGGGCGCCGTGCTCGTCGCGCGTGGAGTACGAGCCGCCGATCGCGAGGAGCCCGCCCACCAGGAACGCGGCGACCGCCCGCCAGTTCCAGCCGCCGGTGTACCAGTAGCGGCCGCCGCGCCGGTACAGGTCGGCGACGTCCAGGACCGTACGGCGCACCACCCAGTAGTCGGCGATGAGGATCCCGGCGACCGTGCCGAGCAGCCCGCCCACGACGCCGAGCCAGGTGAAGATGTACAGCTCCGGGGTGGAGGTCAGTTTCCAGGGGAGGACCAGGACGCCGACGACGCCGGTGATGAGCGCTCCCCTGCGGAAGGTGATGAACCTGGGGGCGAGGTTGGCCAAGTCGTAGGCCGGGGAGACCACGTTGGCCGCGATGTTCACGGAGATCGTCGCGATCAGGACGGTGAGCAGCGCGAAGAGCAGGCCGAAGACGTTGTCGGTCTTGGCGACCAGGTCCACCGGGTTCCAGATGGCCACCCCGTACACCGCCTGGGAGCCGGAGGTGACGAGGACCGACAGGAGCGCGAACGCCGTCATCGTCGTGGGCAGCCCCAGTGTCTGCCCCCAGACCTGGGCGCGCTGCCCCCTGCCGAAACGGGTGAAGTCCGGGATGTTCAGGGACAGCGTCGCCCAGAAGCCGATCATGCCCATGAGGGAGGGGAAGAACACCCGCCAGAAGCCGGGGCCCCAGCCGTGCCGGGAGGGCTGGTCGAGGAGCGGACCGAAGCCGCCCGCCTTGTGGGCGATCCACACCAGCAGGACGAGCGCGCCGATCAGGACGAAGGGCGCCGCCCAGTTCTCGAACCGCCGCAGGGTGTCCATGCCCCGGTGGATGATGGCGAGTTCGAGGGCCCAGAAGACGATGAAGCACAGCCACAGGGTCCAGGGCTGCCCGCCGATCACCGATGCGTGCGTCCAGCCGCCGAAGACCTTGCCGAGCAGGACGAAGACGCCTTGACCGCCGATCCAGGTCTGGATGCCGAACCAGCAGCAGGCGACGGCCGCGCGGATCATCGCCGGGAGGTTGGCGCCGCGCAGCCCGAAGGAGGCGCGCGCAAGGACGGGGAAGGGAATGCCGTACTTGGGGCCCGCGTGCCCGGTCAGGAGCATCGGCAGGAGCACGATGAGGTTGGCCAGGGCGATGGTGAAGACCGCTTGCTTCCAGTCCATGCCGAGCGCGACCAGGCCGGAAGCCAGCGTCCAGGAGGGGATGTTGTGCGCCATGCCGACCCACAGGGCGGCGAAGTTGTAGGTGGTCCAGTCGCGTCGCTCGGGCGGTACGGGCCGCAGGTCCTCGTTGGCGTACCGGTCGTCCTGTGGGTGGGCGGTGGCGGGTATGTCAGGGGCGTCGGACATCGGCGGGCCATTCGTTCGGGGAGGCGGCGGGGGCGAACGGGCCGTGCGGCAGGGAAGGTTGGCGGGGCGGAGGGTCAGCTCAGGGCGGGGATGACCTGGCCGCCGTAGGCGTCGATGACCTCTTCGCGTGCGTCGTGCATGGCGTACACGGCGAACTGGTCCACGCCGAGCTCGCGCAGCGCTTCCAGCTTCTCGATGTGCGCCTGGACGGGGCCGAGCAGACAGAAGCGGTCCACGATCTCGTCGGGCACGAAGGCGGTGTCGGGGTTGCCGGTCCGGCCGTGGTGGCTGTAGTCGTACCCCTGGCGCTGCTTGATGTAGTCGGTCAGCGCCTCGGGCACGAGACCGGAGTGCTCGCCGTAGCGCGAGACCAGGTCGGCGACGTGGTTGCCCACCATGCCGCCGAACCAGCGGCACTGCTCGCGGGCGTGCGCGAGGTCGTCGCCGACGTAGGCGGGCGCGGCAACACAGATCGTGATCGAATCGGGGTCGCGGCCGGCGTCGGCGGCGGCCTTGCGGACCGCCTTCACCATCCACTCGGTCAGGAAGGGATCGGCGAGCTGGAGGATGAACCCGTCGGCCTTCGCCCCCGCGAGCGCGAGCGCCTTCGGTCCGTACGCCGCCATCCAGACCGGCAGCTTGCCTTCCTTGACCCAGGGCAGCCTGAGGGGCTGCCCGTCGACCTCGGCCTCGCGGCCCTCGGCGAGATCGCGGATGACGCCGATCGCCTCGCCGAGCCGGGCCAGGGTGTTGGGTTTGCGTCCGGCCACCCGCATCGCCGAGTCGCCGCGCCCGATGCCGCAGACGGTGCGGTTGCCGTACATGTCGTTGAGGGTGGCGAAGGTGGAGGCGGTGACCTCCCAGGTGCGGGTGCCCGGGTTGGTGACCATGGGGCCCACGGTCAGATGGGTGGTGTGTTCCAGGATCCGGCTGTAGATGACGAACGGCTCCTGCCAGAGCACCGAGGAGTCGAAGGTCCAGCCGTAGCGGAAGCCGTTGCGTTCGGCGCGCCGCATCAGGCCGACGACGGCCGAGGCGGGCGGATCGGTCTGCAGGACGAGTCCGAAGTCCATGGAATGCTCCTAGCGGTCCACGTATCTGTGGTGCGTCTCGGCGGAGATGACCTGCTCGGCGTCCATCATGTCCGGCCCGCCGCCCACGACGGGGCGCCGCGCGGGAGGTACGGGGGTGGAGCTGGGGCAGCGGGTGACACGGTGGTACCGAGGTGCCGACGACGCAGTCGCCGCATGCGCATACCGCCCTTTCCCACACCCTGGGTGCCAGGCGGCCGGGGCGCGACGACACAGGCTTCGCGGGCGTCGTCCCCGAGGGCTGCGGACGGCGGGTATTGCCACGTCACAGCAGGCCGAACCGTGCGGGGGCGAGCCTCGAAAGCGTTCCGAGGAGGGAAATCCTGGACTTGTTCGCGGGGCTTGGCAAGAGGGCTTCGGCGGGTGTCCCCGTCCGCCCGTACGGTCTCCCGCGGCAGGGCGGACGTCCGCGTTGGGCGAGGCCGCGCGGGGGGGGGTGCCCCTATGGGTTTGGTCAAGGTGATGGGGCGGGCTGGGGTTCGTAGAAGGTGCCGTCTCGGAGCATCGCGAAGAGGACGTCGGCTC